>NZ_JALGQY010000002.1:0-272913 GCF_022809915.1 Acinetobacter lwoffii
TAGTCAGATTTGGTGGGTCTGACAAGACTTGAACTTGTGACCCCACGCTTATCAAGCGTGTGCTCTAACCAACTGAGCTACAGACCCTCAGATACATCGTATGAAGAACAACTTGTTGTGGATTCTTACCAATCGTCAATCTTTCGTTAAGGAGGTGATCCAGCCGCAGGTTCCCCTACGGCTACCTTGTTACGACTTCACCCCAGTCATCTGCCACACCGTGGTAAGCGTCCCCCCTAAGGTTAGACTACCTACTTCTGGTGCAACAAACTCCCATGGTGTGACGGGCGGTGTGTACAAGGCCCGGGAACGTATTCACCGCGGCATTCTGATCCGCGATTACTAGCGATTCCGACTTCATGGAGTCGAGTTGCAGACTCCAATCCGGACTACGATCGGCTTTTTGAGATTAGCATCCTCTCGCGAGGTAGCAACCCTTTGTACCGACCATTGTAGCACGTGTGTAGCCCTGGTCGTAAGGGCCATGATGACTTGACGTCGTCCCCGCCTTCCTCCAGTTTGTCACTGGCAGTATCCTTAAAGTTCCCGGCTTAACCCGCTGGCAAATAAGGAAAAGGGTTGCGCTCGTTGCGGGACTTAACCCAACATCTCACGACACGAGCTGACGACAGCCATGCAGCACCTGTATGTAAGTTCCCGAAGGCACCAATCCATCTCTGGAAAGTTCTTACTATGTCAAGACCAGGTAAGGTTCTTCGCGTTGCATCGAATTAAACCACATGCTCCACCGCTTGTGCGGGCCCCCGTCAATTCATTTGAGTTTTAGTCTTGCGACCGTACTCCCCAGGCGGTCTACTTATCGCGTTAGCTGCGCCACTAAAGCCTCAAAGGCCCCAACGGCTAGTAGACATCGTTTACGGCATGGACTACCAGGGTATCTAATCCTGTTTGCTCCCCATGCTTTCGCACCTCAGTGTCAGTATTAGGCCAGATGGCTGCCTTCGCCATCGGTATTCCTCCAGATCTCTACGCATTTCACCGCTACACCTGGAATTCTACCATCCTCTCCCATACTCTAGCCAACCAGTATCGAATGCAATTCCCAAGTTAAGCTCGGGGATTTCACATTTGACTTAATTGGCCACCTACGCGCGCTTTACGCCCAGTAAATCCGATTAACGCTTGCACCCTCTGTATTACCGCGGCTGCTGGCACAGAGTTAGCCGGTGCTTATTCTGCGAGTAACGTCCACTATCCAAGAGTATTAATCTCGGTAGCCTCCTCCTCGCTTAAAGTGCTTTACAACCAAAAGGCCTTCTTCACACACGCGGCATGGCTGGATCAGGGTTCCCCCCATTGTCCAATATTCCCCACTGCTGCCTCCCGTAGGAGTCTGGGCCGTGTCTCAGTCCCAGTGTGGCGGATCATCCTCTCAGACCCGCTACAGATCGTCGCCTTGGTAGGCCTTTACCCCACCAACTAGCTAATCCGACTTAGGCTCATCTATTAGCGCAAGGCCCGAAGGTCCCCTGCTTTCTCCCGTAGGACGTATGCGGTATTAGCATCCCTTTCGAGATGTTGTCCCCCACTAATAGGCAGATTCCTAAGCATTACTCACCCGTCCGCCGCTAGGTAAAGTAGCAAGCTACTCTTCCCCGCTCGACTTGCATGTGTTAAGCCTGCCGCCAGCGTTCAATCTGAGCCATGATCAAACTCTTCAGTTTAAAATCAGTAGCACCTTAAAGGGTGCCAATCTTGGCTCATCAATTTTCTGACAAATATTTCTCAAATAAACTTCGAGTAATTTCTACCATCAATCAATGAAAATAATTTCGATCAATCAACCAGTAAAAATCCACACAAGTTGTTCTTCATAATCTCTTAATGATCTTCTTGCTGATTCGTCACCAGCAAGCTAGGTCGGCTATATTACTCTCTATCTCTAGAAAGTCAACCAGTAATTCAGATTATTTTTAAACTTATCAAATAAAACCCAACTCAATTAAACTTAACTAAGTCACTGTTTTATCAGAAGTTTTAATCTTCATCACCGCCGATGGATGTGCATTCTACAGCATTTCAGAGCCCTTGCAACACCTTTTTCAAGAAAATCATTTTGTATGTATATTTTTTAAGCTTTTCGTGTGTTTTCATTCATTTTTTATACAAATTTGCTTAAATGATGTCTATTCGTGAATATAACGTTTATTATTTTTATACTAATAAGTAGTGCTACTTACACAGAAAAGGCCTCAGGTTACCTTATGCATCGTTCTATTTACTTATCTATATGCTTATTTTCTTTAGCTTCAAGCGCACATGTTTTCGCCGAGGCGGCCACCAGTGTGGAAAATCTGGAAAACAAGCCTGCAAAAACGCCGCTTAGAACAAAAATCTCGACCAAAGCGCAACAATTACAAACGCAACTGAAAGTTGATGCCAGTGCAGCACAGGCTGAAGAAGTTAAAGATCCTTTTCAACCGTTAAATAGAAAGATCTATCAGTTTAATGATGCGATTGACCGCACCGTGGTACGTCCCATAGCCGTACAATATGTGGAAAAAGTTCCTCAAGATGTTCGTGGCAGCTATACCCAGTTCCGCAGTAACCTAGGTGAACCTTGGAATGTGGTGAATCAGCTGATTCAAGGTCGTCCTGCCCGCGCTGCTAAATCCCTAGGTCGTTTTACCATTAACACCTTAACAACTTTAGGACTGGCTGATCCAGCGCGTCGCCTGGGCTTGAGTCATGAAGAGGAAAAATTTGGAATTACCTTAGGTTATTATGGCGTGCCTTCTGGCCCTTATATCATGTTGCCATTTTTAGGTCCAAGTTCTGTCCGTGGCGTAATCGGTACTGCTGTAGATAGTCAAGCTCGTCCACAAAAATACATTCTCGAAGATGAAGATGGACTTTACTGGACTGATCAGTTTTGGCGTGCCATCGATACCCGTTCAGAAATACTGGACGTTGAAGGAGTGCTGACTGGCGATCGCTATGCGCAGATTCGCGATATTTATTTACAACGTACCAATTATGCAATTGCAGAAAAGAAAGGTACAGAACAAGATACGCTTTTCCTAGAAGATGATTTTGAAGATGACAATTCTGATGATGCACCTTCTAGTGATAGCAACATTGAATCTTCAAACGAAGATCTTTAAGTTTAAGCTTCATGTATGATTGCTAGTGAAAATCTGTTCGCTAGCAATACTTTGCTTGTTATAGTACATCTTATAGCCAATCTTGGGATTGAATCACTTTTTTATGTATTTCATTCAACCGACTCGTGATATTCCTTACTTAGATCAAGTACTTGATACGCTTCCTCATGTTCAGATGATCTATCTGGATGATCATGAACTGTATGACTCTACGATTATTGCGATTGCAGATGTACATGATTATCTGAAATATAAGTGGAATCTGCCTACGATTGTACTGGCCTTAGAAAATGAAGGTACTGCTTTGGCTCAGGCCTGGGAACAAGGTGCTTTAGCCGGCTGGATCTGGAACAAGCTTCCCGAGAATCCAGATCTGGCATTACAAAAAATTGATGCACAATATAAGCGTAACCAGGATAGCCGTGACCTGCCTTCTGCTGCAGAACTACAAAAAAAATTGTTACCGAATCCGATTGAACTGACCAATTACGAGGTCGAAACCTATTTTCAGCCTTCAGCCTATCTTTCAGGGGATTGGTATGATTATTGGAAAATCAGCGACAAAGAAGTGATTTTCTATTTGGCCGATGTATCCGGACATGGCGTCACCAGTAGTTTGCTCACGTCCTGGATGGCAGCTTTCCATGGTCGCTCCAAGACGCCGCGCGAGCTGATCAAGAAGCTGAACGGTATGCTGATGCAGGAAAATATTGAAAAGCACATCACCATGATTGCCGGGATTCTTAATCTTGAAACCCATGTATTAAAATGGTCCAGCGCTGGACATTATCCTCCACCGATTATATTTGAACCCAATCAAGAACCTAAAATCCTCTCTTCCAGCAGTTTCCCTTTGGGCTTAACCGAAGATCTTGAAGTTGAGGAAAATGAATGGGTATTAAGTCGCAATGCGCGCTTTATTATCTGTTCGGATGGCGCACTGGAACCTTTTGATGGTGGTTTAAATGAACAATTCTCGCAATTATTACACCATTTGCAGAATCAATCTTTTCAGGCTCCGGAACATGTGGCTGACGATATCGCCTTTTTAAGCTTTATCCGCGTAAATTAGCAGTATATTTACAGGCTTTATAAGCACTTAATTTGATTACTACTTTCAGCCACTTGAGTATCAATACACCCTATGGGATAATTTAATATCCTTCTCTGCAAATGGCATTTATATGTCAACAGGTCATGTTGAATATGCAAGTCTGAATGGAACGCATATTTTTAAGCTTATCGGCGAAGTGCGTGCCCAATCTTGTATTAGTCTAGACAAATTACTGAACAAAATTGAACAGCAAGACAACGTAGTTGGCGCTATCGTTGATCTCACCGAAACCAGTTTCATTGACAGTACCGTACTGGGTGTTTTAGCGAAACTAGGACTCAAACTCAAGCAAGTACACAATATTCAGGCTGTCATGCTTTCTACCAATTCTGACATTACCACTTTGGCCAACAGTATGGGATTGAGCCAAGTGTTTGTGATTCTGAATTATTGTGGTGATCCAAATGTCTGCACACGTGCGCTGATGGAAGAACATGTCACGCATCAAAATATGCTGAATACGGTTCTGGATGCGCATAAAACCTTGATGAAACTGAATCAAAGCAATCAGAACATGTTTGAACCTTTAGTCAAACAGCTACAGAAAGAGCAAGACAATTTAGATAAAATTTCCGAGCAAAAGGTATAACCATCTTATAAGAGGACCCTATGACTTTACTTTCTGTTGTACAAATGAATTCTCAAAATGAAATTGATGCCAATTTCGTGGAGATTGAATCTTTAATTCAACAAAGTAAGGCCAATGGAGCTGAACTGATTGTTTTCCCGGAAAACTTTGTCTGTTTTGCCGCAGGAAAACAGCGTGAAACTGCTGCACAATTTGAAGTGATTCAGCAGCGTCTGGAACAACTTGCCCATCAATATGACACCTGGATCGTCGCTGGTACATTACCCTGCCCTTATCGTCCGGATGGTTCGATCATTGAAGATGGCCGCGTGCGTACCGTTAGCCTGTGTATCAGTCCGGAACGCACCGAAGCGCGTTATGACAAAATTCATTTGTTTGACGTGCAAGTCGGCGATGCTGTCGGTGGTTATCAGGAATCCAAGTTCTTTGAGCCCGGCACAGATGTTGTCGTAGCCAAGACCCCTTTTGGCAATATTGGGTTAATGGTCTGTTATGACCTGCGCTTTCCGGAACTGGCGTTAAATTTACGAGCCAAAGGTGCAAACCTCTTGACCGCTCCTTCTGCCTTTACCTATACCACAGGTGAAATGCACTGGCAGCTTCTTCTGCAAACACGTGCTCTAGATAGCCAATGCTCGGTGCTTGGTGCAGCTCAACAAGGCTGGCATGGAGAAAAACGCCAGACTTGGGGACATGCAGCCGCCACCAATAGTCGTGGACAACTTCTTAATATGATCCATGCAGAAGGTGCTCAACTTATCACCGTCGACTTTGATTTAAATGAACAGCAAAAAGTGCGTGAATCCATGCCTTTAATGCAACACCGTAGACTTCTTCAACTTTCCTGAATCGTTTCATTTGCTTGCATAAAATAACAAAATCCCTGCTTATTCTTCAGGTGAAATCACCGAGCATAGAAGCTCTACGAAAAATAAACAGGTATTTAACTCATGTCATTAGAAAAAGCCGTCTATACCGCACATGCCAAAGCCACAGGGGGCCGTGATGGCCGCGCCATTTCTGACGATCAAATTCTGGACGTCCAATTGGCCGTACCTAAAGAAATGGGGGGACCAGGCGGTGGAACCAATCCTGAACAGCTCTTTGCCGCAGGTTATTCCGCCTGTTTCTTGGGTGCAATGAAATTTGTTGCCAATCGTGACAAGCTCAATATCAGTAAAGATGCCTATATTGAAGGTGATGTTGGGATTGGTCCGATTCCTACCGGGTTCGGGATCGAAGTGACATTAAACATCCATCTTGAAGGCATGGATCAGGAAGAAGCAAAAAAACTGGTGGATGCTGCGCATATTGTTTGTCCATACTCAAATGCGACCCGTAATAATATTGATGTGAACTTAAACGTAATTACTTAATTTTTTTATTTAACTGCTATCCTGAAAAAATAGCTTCAGGATAGCTAGATTTCAATTATAAATTTCAACTTTTAGTCACTTCACTTTCCCTCAACATCCAACTTCGTTTTCAAAACAACAGCAAAAACCCAAGAACTTATATATAATGATTCTTATTTACAATTATCTGATTTATATTGATGTTCAAACCTGTTCTTTTAAGTTCTGTCCTACTCACTGTTGCTACTCCCTCTTTTGCAGATCTTTATCTCTCAGAAAAAATCCGTCCGCATATAAAATCTCTGCTCAATACTGAAATTGAACGCCTGCCCATTCCTGCAACACCCAACAATATGATTCTGCCTGAATTTGGTAAAGGGATTATTGGTTGGGGCGCTGGCCCCAAAGATGCTGAAGTTCGTTTTCTCAATATTACTCAAGCCGAAGTTAAAACAATGAAACAGAAAGGACTGAGTTTAGCAATGGCACAAGCCTGGCAGACATTTTACGAAAATGAAACTTTGCGTAATCCGGGCAATCCGACTGCACCTTTTCGTGCACAACTCATGAAAAAAATCGTCAGTCTCTGGTCAATATCCCAAAAGTCCTGACGATCCTTATAATGAAGGTAATAGATTAAAAGATTAATCCGCGGCTTCGTTGGTCACTCGCAATACTTCTTCAATCGTGGTTTTTCCGGCCAGTACTTTACGCAGACCATCATCGCGAATAGAACCTGACTGCTGACGTGCATAGCTTTCTATTTCATATTCAGCCGCATTACCATGGATCAGACGGCGCATATGATCATCGACTGGCACAATTTCATAAATCGCGGTACGACCACTAAAGCCAGTATTGCCACAACGTTCACAGCCTTGAGGTTGCGGTAATTTTAAATCTTGGGGATGCTCAATATTGCCAAATAGATTCTTCTCGAAAGCATCTGCCTCATGCCAGGTCGCACAATGTGGGCACAAGGTACGCACCAGACGTTGGGCAATTACCCCGATTAAAGAACTGGAAAGCAAAAATGGCTCAATCCCCATATCTTTCAGGCGCGTAACCGCACCAATCGCGGTATTGGTATGCAAGGTGGATAACACCAGATGTCCTGTTAGGGATGCCTGTACTGCAATTTCTGCGGTTTCCAGATCACGAATCTCACCAACCATGACCACATCCGGGTCCTGACGCAACATGGCTTTTAAAGCACGGGCAAAGGTCATATCCACTTTGGTATTGACCTGCGTTTGTCCAATGCCTTCTAGCTGATATTCAATCGGATCTTCAGCCGTAAGAATATTTTTGGAACCATCATTCAGATCAGAAAGTGCCGCATATAAAGTGGTGGTTTTACCCGAACCGGTCGGGCCGGTTACCAAAATAATTCCATGTGGGCGATGCACTAGAGTCTTGAGTCGATCATAGTCATTATTCATCAGGCCCAAATGGGTCATGTTCAAACGGCCTGCCTGCTTGTCCAGAAGACGCATCACCACACGTTCACCATAAGAAGATGGCAAGGTTGATACACGCACATCGACTTCACGCCCTGCCAGACGCAAGGAAATACGGCCATCTTGCGGAATACGTTTTTCGGCAATATCCAGTTTGGCCATGACTTTAATCCGTGAAACCAGAAGCGGGGCCAGTTCACGGCGTGGCTGGACAATTTCGCGTAACTGGCCATCGACCCGTAAACGCACCGACAGTTTTTTCTCAAAAGATTCAATATGAATATCGGAAGCCCCAACACGAATTGCTTCGGATAATAGCGCATTGATCAGACGTACAATTGGCGCATCATCTTCCTGATCCATCAGGTCTTCAGCTTCAGGTACGGAATCAGCCAGGCTGAGTAAATCCGGATGATCTTCCAGACCGGCAGCGACCTGTTGCGATTCGCCGCTATCGCCGGCAAAACTGGAACTGAGTAACTGGTTAAATTCCTGTTCGCTACAGAGTTGAAAATGAGCCGGATAACCGAGCAGACGGCGAGCTTCCTGCAATGCAAGCATCGAGGTATTGTCACGACGCAGAATAAAGGCCTGATCTCCCTCATAACGCAACAGCACACCATGGCGCTTGGCGAAGCTATATGGGATTTGTAATTGTTTAAGTACTTGCATCGCGGATTATAATAATGATGAAAAAATTTAAATTGAGTGTACTCTAAGCATATGACAGCGTGAAGTATGTTTTCAAAGATTTAGCAAGAAAGGGTGCCAAGATTGCCGCGAGATAAAGATGAATTAATCCCGAATACAGCGAAAATGCGCTGGTGGGGAGAACAGAATTTTGAAATAAATCAGTCTAAAGCCTGGCAGTTTGGCTCCTTGCTGTTTCGGCTGACCCGAGGGATTCAGGAATGGCGACTGGAATATTTCCGCCCTTCTGTGCAATACGATTATGAACAGCAATGGCATCAGATTGATGATCCGAATTTTGCCTTTCCCCCACCTGTGAAAATTGAACGCTATATGTTCAAATCCACGCAAAACAAATTGCAACTGATGCCACGCCTTGCAGACCGTTCTGTGGTGATTAAACCAGTCGATCCGATTTATATTCCTGCCGGACAGCGCGGTACGCTTTATATCAGCACGCCCTTATGGATTGCCGGTTTTGTCGAGGGGCAGCGCGAACCGATTTTCGATTTGCCGGTAATCTTGCCAAAAGACACCTGGTTTGGACCCAATCACCGTTCGGGGGAAATCTGTTATGCCACCGCAGTCGATGGCAGAACCGAACTGAAACAGTTACATCCGCGAGCCTTTCGTGCAGTCACGCCGATTGAGTTTCACAATACCAGTAACCAGCAATTGCGCTTTGACCGAATGAATGTGCCAGTGCCTGCCCTGCCGCTTTTTTACAGTGAAAGTACCGGCCGCTTATGGACATCACAAATCCGCGTTTTGCATGAAAGTTCGGATCGTCCACCACGGATTCGGGTCGAAAACCGCACACCACCAAATGCTGGTGAAGTGGCCTATCTGCATCCACCGCGCGATCCGGCAGGTGCGTTATTTAATATGTTTGATTCATTTTTCTAAGGGCGTCTGATGCCAAGTTCAAATATTCCGACCGAAGTCACCAACAGCCTGAAGGGAGTATTTACCAATATCAATACCGACCGTTTGACCGAAGTTCTGGTGGCGGTGGTGTTGTGCTTTATTGGTTTCCTGATCGCACGCTTTATTTCCAATACCTTTATTCGCACCATTGGTGTCCGTTTTAATGCCCATCAGAAACTGGTCTGGCGCCGCGGAATTTTCTATTTTATCTTCCTGCTGTTTGTGATGGCTAGTCTGAAAGAAGCCGGTTTTAAACTCAGTGTCTTCCTTGGCGCTGCAGGGATTTTAACGGTCGCACTGGGTTTTGCTTCGCAAACCTCAGCATCCAACCTGATCAGTGGTCTGTTCCTGATTGGTGAAGGTTCTTTTGAAGTCGGTGATACCATCCAGATTACCTTGATTCGTGGGCATACCATTGAAGGCGAAGTGATTTCGATTGATCTGCTCTCGGTTAAACTTTTGACCCAAGATAATATCTATGTGCGTTTACCGAATGAACAGCTAATTCGGGCACCGGTGCAGAACTTGTCGAAATTTCCGATACGGCGGATTCCGATTACCTTGGCAATCAATTTCCATGAAGATATTATCAAGGTGCGCGAAGTTCTGCTGGATGTTGCCAACAAGTATCCACTGGTTCTGGCCGACCCGAAACCTGCAGTCACCGTTACCGCTTTCCGTGAATCTTCGATTGAACTGCTGTTTGCAGTGTGGTGCCAACAGGAAAACTACCTGAAAGTTCGTGATGAAATGCAGGAACGGATTCGCAACGGCTTTGTCGATAACCAGATTGAAATTCCGGTGCCAAAAATGGGCTTTGTCGATCATCCACTTTCCCGTCCTTTGGAAAATGAAGAAATCGATCAATATGCCAATGAAAAGGCCCTCAAAAGAGAGCCTGATCTGAAATAACCCTTAGATTCCCTCTCCTTTTTAAAGGAGAGGGTTAGGGAGAGGATTCAAAGCTCCCTCTCCGGCATCGGCGCAATATAAGCAATCAGTAGCATCACCCCGCCCGCCAGCAAGAAGGAAATCACCCGGGTCAGGGTGCCAATATGTGACAGGTCAAATAGTACGAGCTTCAAGGTCACAATCACTAGAATACTGCCGCCTAAAATCCACATCGGTTTCAGTTTTTTGAGTGTCGCCGTCCACATGGTAATCCAGGCCAGTAATACCCAGAGTATGGTCAGACTAAGCTGAACTGTCGCATTGCTCCATAATGCCAGCTCATTAAACGGCGTCTGCAGGTACACATGTAAAGCTCTTAAAACAATATAACTGGAAAGCCATAACAGACTTAGTACCATTAAAACTGCGATCATGCCTTTATCACGTCCCACCTTGATTTGCTGTAACAGCATCCAGATAAAACTGGCAAACATGGCGATACTGATCAGGTCAAAAGGATTCAGAATCGGCAGCCAGTAATATTGAAAGGCTTGCTGGCTAAACAGCTGTGAACAAACCAGCCAAGTTGCCATCAGCAATAAACAGCTCTTGGTTTGCCAAAGCTGCTGCCAACCTGACTGCACATCCTGCCGATAGCACCACAGGCAGAATAATAAAGGTAAAATCACCATGCTCAGATAAGGCATGTTCGGGATCAGGCATAAACTTGCCAGAGCCAGACTGCTAAAAACGCCAAAGCTCATCCATTCTTTGGAGAGCTGCAAGCCAGCCAGCGGTCTAAGCCACAGAATGGCCAATAATATCGTTGAAAGTGCAGAAACCCCACGTTCCAGATCACTATTCCAGACAATCACCGCATTTTGACTACGATCCAGGGTCAGAATCGCCGCAATGACCAGCAAGGGCGAGATGCCACTCCACTTCGGCAGTAACCAGGACCATTCCTGGGTTTTGCGCAGGATCATTTCATTGAACAGTACATAACCCAGTGTGATGATAAATAAACTCAGCACATAGGCATGCTGACTCGGAAATTCATCTTCTAGCAAGGCAAATAACATTAGGCTGGCCGCAACACTTAAACTGCTTAAAAAGCTGACACTCAGACTATCCATCTGCTCTTGGTACTGCTTTTTAAGCTGGCTGATGACTACGACTGCCACATAGCACAGACTCAAAACCCAGAAAATGATTCGCGGTGTTGGATTAATCTCGACCAGATAATACAGGCTGCTGAATCCGGCCATCAGCAATAAGCCCATGCTCAGATAGTGTGCTACCCGGACATTTTTTTCCAAGGCCCATAAATAAATCAGCACACCTTCAACTGCCCAGCCAATCACACTCCATTGTTCTGTCAATAAGATCGGTGGCACCAAGGCGAGAAAAATCAGCATCAGGCTCAGATAACTCTGTGAAATGAGCTGGATAGTTTGTTTAGAGCGCAGCAGTGTCCAGCAAGCGGCAAAGACCAGTGCAAAGAATAGGCTTAATCCAGCTTGCCAGAGCTTTTGATTGGGCTGATTAAAATGAATCAGATACAAAAAAATATAAGCGGTAATAGGGGCAGCAAAAATCAGTGCTAAGTCCAATACCGGTTTTAATTGAAAACGTGAGAGATCCTGTCGTGCCAGCAACTGGCTAAAGCGGAAACCTAGCCAGATAAACAGTGCACTATGTGCCAGAATCAGCGCAGTCATGGCATAACGCTCATATGTATAACCATGAATCAGGCTATATATCCCGCCAACGATCCCAGTGACTAAAAAAGCAATTTGATTGAGAATCTTCCATGGTCGGAAACTGCTCAGCACTGCCACCCCGATATTGATCAGCAGATAATAGCTAATCAACTCAACAGCCGAAGCATCGCGGGTAGGCAAGGTAAACGGCGCCAGATAAGCAATCAGCAAAGCCATCAAGGCCAGTTCGATGCTTTCCTGTTTCAGGCTTAAATACAAAGTAATGGCCAGAATAATGAGGAATAACAAAGTCGCCAACGGTAACGTGGGAATCACCAGATTGTAATAGGCAAAAAATAAGGTCAGGAACAGACTCCCTAAACCTAGCCCTTCCAATGCCAGAGCAAAACTCCGATTTTTCTGCATCAGACGATAACCCAGACCTGCTATACACCCACTTACCAGTGCAACCAGAACCAATTTTGCAGCCAGACTGAGTTGCCAGTGCTCGGTGGCAAAACGTAGCAGTAAGATAATCCCAATCACTAAAATACTGATTGCGACTTTTAAGACTGGATTTCCCTGGAAAAGCCAGCGCTGCAGTTGATCTACCAGATGAGGAGGGTCGTTTACCTCTTGGGCAGACTCAGTTTTCACGAATGGAACAGAATCGGATCGATCCGGTGATTGCTGTAAGGGATTGGCAGAATGGGATTGTGATTGCAGCTGTATCAAGCGCCCTTCCAGACGTTGCAGCCACCTGAGCAAAAAGAATACCCAGGTCGTAATCCCGATGCCCATCAGCCAATCCAGTTCAGCCAGTCCGCCAACAATGGCAGTAATTGAAGAAATATATAAAGGAACTTTAGAATTGCGTTCTAGGGACATTTGCTGCTGTGCGGCCAATTGATTCAGCGGTGCTTCTACCGCAGTGACATATTGCATCACGCTAAAGATAAAACCCAAACCACACAGATAAGTCACAATCTGATAACCCAGATACCAGGCACTGATCCCGGCAATCAGCAGGGTAATCAGCCAGATCATGCGTAACTCATTCCGTCCTGCAGCCATTCTTATATTTCTCTTTCCTGAATCGTTCCATCATACAACAGCTTGTGCTGCTTATTTCATCTTCGGCCGATATTCGCTAAGCTGTAAACTCAGACTCGCCTCAGCGAGCGCGGTAAAAATCACGTACAATAGCGCTGTATTTTGAATAAGGAATTGATTACATGCCACCATTTGTCTTGGTCGATGGCTCTTACTTTTTATTTCGTGCCTTTCACGCACTGCCACCATTAACCACGTCAACCGGTTTACATACCAATGCAATTCGTGGTGCGATTTCTGCTATTCAAAAACTGATGCGCCGGACCCAACCGACCCATATGGCGGTAATTTTCGATACCCCAGAACCGACCTTTCGGCATGAGCTGTCACCGATTTATAAAGGTGACCGTCCCAGCATGCCAACGGAATTATCCGAACAGATTCCTTATCTGCATGCCTTGATCCGCGCTTTGGGCATTCCCCTGCATACCTTACCGGGTGCCGAAGCCGATGACATTATCGGAACACTGGCCAAACGTGCCGAGGCGATGGGACATCAGGTGCTGATCTCTACGGGCGATAAAGATATGGCGCAACTGGTGACCGAAAAAGTTACCCTGGAAGACAGCTTTAAAGAAAAACCGCTGGATGTCGACGGGGTGTTTGAAAAGTTTGGGGTCTGGCCGAATCAGATTATTGACTATCTGACCCTGATGGGCGATGCATCAGATGGCATCATGGGCGTGCCAGGTGTAGGTGCCAAAACTGCAGCAAAACTGCTCACTGAATATGGCTCGATTGGTGGCATTTTAGAAAATGTCGACAAGATCAAAGGCAAAGTCGGTCAAAATATTAAAGAACATGTCGATGGCATTGCACTGGACCATCAACTGGCCAGTATTGTCATCGATCTGGATCTTAACTTTGGTTATGACGATTTAAAACTGGGTGAGCCGAATGTCGAGACCTTACGTCATTTGTACACCGAGCTGGAATTCCGTAACCAGCTGCAGTCCTTAGATCACCCGAACAACCCGAATAATTCAAATTACCAGCAGGCGGCAAAATCTATTAACGCCAAAGCGGTTACAGCACCAGAACCTCTGGAAGACCATGCGTCTGTAACCAGCAGTGATGACCAGCTAGGTCAAGCGACCTACCACACAGTATTAAGCCAGCAGGACTGGGACACACTGTTTGAGCGCCTAAGTACCGAAAAACGTTTTGCCTTTGATACCGAAACCACCAGTTTGGATTATCGTATTGCACAGATTGTCGGTTTCTCGGTCGCCTTCGATGCGCAGAATGCTTATTATGTTCCCTTGGCACATGATTATGAAGGCGCACCGGAGCAGCTGAATCGTGAAGTAATTCTGGCGCAGATCAAACCAATTCTGGAAGATGAGTCTGTAAAGAAAATTGGGCATCATCTGAAATATGATGCACATGTACTGGAAAATCATGGCATTCATCTGGCAGGCTGGTATTTCGATACCATGCTGGCTTCCTATGTCCTGAATTCTGTCGCGACCCGTCATGGCATGGATGATGTGGCCCGTCTGTATTTGAGTCATCTGACCACGACTTATGAACAAGTGGCCGGTAAAGGTGCTAAACAAAAGACCTTCAACCAGATTCCACTTGAAACTGCAGCACATTATGCCGCAGAAGATGCACATGTCACCTATCGCCTTTATGAAGTCTTGAGCAGCAAATTGCAGGCACACCCTGAACTGGTGAATATTCTGCATAATATTGAAGTTCCGGTCGCACGTGTACTGACGCAAATGGAAGAAAACGGCATCGAACTGGATCTTGCTTTTCTGGATCAGCTTGGGGGCGAATTTTCTAACACCATGCACAATCTGGAAAACCAGATCATGGAAATTGCCGGTGAAAGCTTTAATGTCAGCTCACCTAAACAGGTCGGTGAAGTTCTGTTTGAAAAGCTGGGGCTAAAAGGCGGTAAAAAAACCACCACCGGACAATACAGTACCAGTGAAAGTGTACTGGAAAAAATTGAACATTCGATTGCCCAGCTGATTCTGGAATATCGTGGTTTGTCCAAGCTGAAAAGCACTTATACCGATGGCTTATGCAAACAGGCCAATCCTGATACTCACCGTGTGCATACCAGTTACCACCAGGCATTGACTGCAACTGGCCGTTTATCATCGACTGATCCAAACCTGCAGAACATTCCGATTCGTGCCGAAATTGGCCGTCAAATTCGCAAGGCGTTTGTGGCACCTAAAGGCCGTGTCTTGCTGGCAGCCGATTACTCACAAATTGAATTGCGTCTCATGGCACATTTATCTCAGGATGAAGCCCTGCTGGATGCATTCATTCACGGTCAGGATGTACATCGCCGTACCGCAGCTGAAGTTCTAGGCATTCCTTTGGAAGAAGTGACCAATGACCAGCGCCGTCAGGCCAAGGCTGTCAACTTCGGCCTACTTTACGGTATGTCCGAGTTTGGTTTGATCCGTCAGTTGGGCTTTACCCGTCAGGAATCACAGGACTATATCAAGCAGTATTTCCACCGCTATCCGGGCATTTATGACTATATGCAACGTACCCGTCAGGTCGCATTAGAACAAGGTTTTGTTGAAACCTTGCTCGGACGCCGTTTATATACCCCAGATATTGATGCCCGTAATATGATGGTGCGTAAAGCGGCAGAACGGGCTGCAATTAATGCCCCGCTACAAGGTTCGGCTGCGGATATCATTAAAATGGCGATGATTGAAGTGGACAAGATGTTACCAAAAGATCAGGCCAAAATGCTGCTGCAAGTTCACGATGAACTGGTGTTTGAAGTCGATGAAGACATTGCCGATGAACTGGCACCTAAACTGGCTGAAGTGATGCAATCGGTACTACAGATTTCTGTACCATTGGTGGTAGAAGTGGGTAAAGGTAAAAACTGGGATGAAGCGCATTAATGCGTCTTTAACCTCTTCCTCCTTTAGGAGGTGAGGAATATATTCCGCAAGGGGATGGAGGCGATTTTAATTTATAAACATCACCTACAGGCAGCGATATTAAAATTTTTTCTGCTATCAAGTTTTGAACGCATGTTTTTCTATTTTTAGAAAATCAGCAGCATTACTGGTTAAGAGTATATATGTTCCCTCTCTTTCTAGGAGAGGGCTAGGGAGAGGTTAAAATCCCCTCTTCTTCTTGCACTTCGATTAAAACTTGTCAAGGTTTGAGAAGTTTAACAAATCCCTCCCAACCTCCCTTTTCTAAAGGGAGGAGCAAATAAAAAGGACGCTGAGGCGTCCTTTTTATTTGGATCCGATTAAAGACCAGTAAGCAATACGATCGCCACTTGGTTCATAATCATTTCGATAATAATTAAAGTTAAAATGGCAAAGATTGGAGAAAGGTCAATCATCCCCATATTTGGCATAATCCGGCGGAATGGCGCCAGTAAAGGCTCAGCCAGCTCTTGCACCACTTCAATATAAGGCGAACGAGACTGAGTAAACATCACCACCCAACTTAATATAATCGTAGCGAAAATCAAATAACGACAGAAACGGATCAAATCCTGCATCATGGTGACAAAAGTCAGAATAATCAGATGGACAGGCCCATTCGGCATCCCCCCTGACAGATACATCATGCCAAAAATTTTAAGCAGATAAAGCACGACCAATAATGCCAAAGCAGCAGTACTGACTCGGCCTTTGGCCAAGGTTGGGAAAATTCGACCAAATACATCTACAATTTTAGTGGCTTTCACGGTAGAAAGAACCACAGGATTGTAAGGACTGACCGCTGCCAGTTGCATTAAAAATCGGAAGAATACGAGCAAAATCGCGACGTTAATGATAATGCCAAAAATTAGCGCAGAATTTGCACCCATACTTGAACGTTCCTAAAAATTAAACTGAAGATTTGCTGCTTTCACTGAGCTCTTGTGCCAGTTCTTGACTGCGTTTTTGTGCAGCGGCAAGTGCCGCCTGAATATTTTGAGAAATCTGGGCGCGATCAAAGACTTCAAGTGCGGCCTGTGTAGTCCCATTTGGAGAAGTCACATTTTTACGTAACTCAGCCGGCGTATTCGAGCTGGTAATCGCCATTTGCGCCGCGCCTAAAGCCGTCTGCAAAGTCAGTGCGGTTGCAACTTTTTCATCGAGACCTAAATTTTTACCCGCACGAATCATGCTTTCCATCATATAGAAAAAGTAAGCCGGACCCGAACCCGAGACTGCAGTGACTGCATCAATTTGTGCTTCTGATTCGACCCAAATGGTCAGCCCGGTCGACGCCAGAACCTGACTGGCCAGCTCACGGTCACTGGTTTCCACAAATGCATTGGCATATAAACCATGTGCACCGGTCTGTACCAATGCAGGTGTATTCGGCATGACCCGGACAATACGCTCTGTCCCCAACAATGCTGATAATGTGGCAATTTCTGCACCGGCAACAATGGAAATAATCAGTTTGTTATTAACCAGACCTTTTAAAGGTTGCAGTACTTGAGCCAAAACCTGAGGTTTTACCGCCAATACAACGATATCTGCATCCTGAATTGCAGCACTATTATCCCCGGTCACATTAATTTCTTTTTCCGCCAATAAAGCACGGACTTTTTCGACCGGATCAGAAACTGTAATACGTGTTGCTGGCAAACCACGTGAAATCAGACCGCCAATTAAGGCTTGGGCCATATTACCGCCACCAATAAAACAGATATTACAATTTAAAGCTGCACTCATGTTCAATGCTCATCGTTGAGTTCTAAAGTTGAAAAAACCGAAATCGGCAGCCATCCGCCTGCTTCACAATATGCAGATTGGGCCAACCAAAATCCTTTAGGGGTAAACACGCCTAGCATAACATTATCTGTGCTTAATATTTGAATAGTATGCCGAGCCCAGGGAAATATTTGCGCTTCCTGAATAGCTTTTTTCAGCGGCCAGGTACCGACACGGCCATATAAATGAATTTTTTCGCCACCCTGCCTCTGCTGTAAATGCAAAGCTTGCTGCAATAATGTAGGAGATAAACCGAACTGTGCAGGCGCGATGATAAATTTCCCTGACAAAACCTGCACACAGTCTTTTAAAGCGAATTTTATACTTTCCGGACTAGTTTGAACCTGTTGCTGCTCGGCTAAATAGATCTCTGCGGTCAAACGATATAATTGCTGCTGATAGCGTACATAATAAAAGCCTTGCCAATGCAATGCTGCCTGAGCATCTTGCTTGGCATAAATCACTTCGCATTGCAAACGCTTTACCATATCTAAGGATGGACGATACTGTTGTTTACCTTTCATCCAGGCAGAGAGTAATTGACGTTGTCGTGATTTTGAAAGCTGTAGAAATTTACCAAGATCGAGCTGCATTTCAGTCCCACAAGATGCTAAATCCTGTTGCAGCACTTCTTTTAAAATGTTTTGAGCATCCTGCATTAACTCACTGGTTCGCACCAAGGCAGTTTGCATTTTAGGATAACGTTCGCTTAATACCGGCCACAGGGTCTGGCGTGCCCAGGCCCGGTCATAATGAGTATCATCATTGGTTGGATCTTCAATATTCTGAACATTCAGCTCTGATGCCCATTGGCAAATCTGCTCACGGGAAATATCCAGCAATGGCCGCCAAATCGTGAGATTTTCACGTACATCGATCTGTTTCATTGCCGCTAAACCGTCAACACCGGCGCCAGACAATAAACGCAGCATCAGGGTTTCCGCCTGATCCTGCTGATGATGTGCTAGCACCAACATTTCATCCGCTTGCAAATGTTGCAGATAGGCCTGATAACGTGAATCGCGCGCTTGCTGTTCCAGATTGCCATTAGCGACATTGACTGGCTGAATGATGCAGGGAATATTCAGTTGCTGACACTGCTGTTGGACAAAAGTACCCCATGCACTACTGATACTTTGCAGCTGATGATCCACATAGATTGCCCGGACTTTTCCCCGGCATAAAAAAAACATCAGATGCAGCAACAGCATAGAATCTACGCCGCCACTGCATCCGATGAGAAATTTTGTCTCTGCAGGAAAGTCCTGCAGCTGTTTTAAGAAACCAGACCTAAATTGTCGCTGCCAAACTTCATTAAACGTTGGTAACGTGCTTCGCATCGTGCTTGCGCTTCCATTGGTTGCAGTTCATTCAAAGCTTCTTTCAGCACTGCTTTCAAGCTGTTCATGACCTGATCCGGATTTAAATGAGCACCCTCACCTTCATCCACCACATATTCTACAATACCCATTTTCTGCAATTTTTCTGCAGTCAGAGCCAAGGCTTCACTAGCCTGTTCAGCTTTTTCAGCGGTTTTCCAAAGAATTGAGGCACAGCCTTCCGGTGAAATCACCGAATAAATACTGTGAGAGAGCATCACCACACGATCTGCTACCCCAATACCGAGTGCACCACCTGAACCGCCTTCACCCAGTACAGTTGCAATCACAGGTACTTTCAAATTGGAAAGCTGAGCCAGACTAGTGGCAATCGCTTCAGCCTGACCACGTTCTTCTGCACCGACACCCGGATAAGCACCCATAGTGTCAATAAAAGTAAAGACTGGCAGGTTAAAACGCTCTGCCATGTCTAGCAGACGCTGTGCCTTACGATAACCTTCCGGGTTACTCATGCCAAAATTATGCTGTAATTTTTCACGGGTGCTACGACCACGATGCTGACCAACGATCATCACCGGTTGACCATCGAAACGAGCCAGACCACCGATCATCGCGCCATCATCACCATATAGGCGGTCACCATGTAAAGCATCAAATTCAGTGAATATTTCACCCACATAGTCCAGGAATTGTGGACGTTCTGGATGACGTGCAATCTGCACTGTCGCCCATGCTTTTGATGGAGTTGCTTTATTTTTCATAGGTTAACCGTTTTCATCCCTATAAAGGTATTAATTAACAAACTGTTCGGATTGAATCGAGAGTTCAATCTCCCAATTTTTAAATTGCTGCTGTTCATCGTGCAGTTCAGCGACCAGCAATGGCCATTGCTTGGCATCACCAGACACGCTGAGTTGCCATTGTTGCGCATTTTCAACCTTGAGTTCAATGGCAGGAAGCATCTCATCGCTACGACTGTGATTGACCAAAACCGACAGACGAAGCAGCAAACATAACCATAAAAGTTTAGATCCACCGACTTTCATCACATCAATCTTGGCATCAGCGCGCAATTTACGCCGATGGTGCGCGACCAAATGTGACAAATGATTTTGATCAACTTGCGAGAAACCGGCAATATCCGAATGTTGTAATAAATACGCGCCATGACGATGATAGCCACTGTGACTGATGGCCAAACCAATCTCATGCAGATAGGCGGCACGACGTAACAGGTCACTATCTTCAACACTCAACCCGAGTTCACTGGCCACGTCATTAAACAATTTCTGTGCGGTCTGAACCACACGTTCTGCCTGCTTGGCATCGGCATTATAACGGCCGATCAAGGCATGTACGGAACGATCACGGATATCTTCGTGCTTGAAACGGCCAAGCAAGTCATACATCACGCCTTCACGTAGCGCACCATCGGAATAGACCAAATGATCAATTCCCAATACATCAAAGACTGCATAGAGAATGGCAATGCCGGCGGGTAAAACGGCACGACGATCATCTTTCAGACCTTCGAATTCCATGTCCGAGACATATTTATATTTAAGCAGTTTGTCTTTGAGCTTTTCCAGGCCTTCACGCGTCAACTGTTCGCGATCATTGCTCCAGCCCATATTGACGCAAATCTGGCGGCAGGCTTTAATGGTACCACTCGAGCCGACGACAGCATCCCAACCGGCTTCTTTATAAGTATTGGCAATTCCGGAAATTTCTTTACGTGCCGCAGTGACTGCTTTATCAAAGGCTTTGGCACTGATTTCACCATCCTGAAAATAGGCCTTGGTAAAGGCTACGCAGCCCATTTGTACCGATTCGGTATGAATCGGCTCGAACTCTTCACCAATAATCAGCTCAGTCGAACCGCCACCGATGTCAACCACCAGACGACGACCACTGTTGGCCATGGTATGCGATACACCCAGATAAATCAGACGGGCTTCTTCACGGCCGGCAATAATTTCGATCGGTTTCGGTAAAATTTCTGCGGCTTTCTGGATAAATTCATGACCATTTTTGGCTTGACGCAAAGCATTTGTCGCCACGATCCGCAAGCGGTTTGGCTGAACTGCGCCTAAACGTCCGACAAAACGGGCCAGACAGGCCAAACCGCGTTGCTGGGCGGCTTCGGTTAAATTCTTATTTTCGTCTAGTCCTGCGGCAAGCTGAACTTTTTCTGACATTGATGCCACTTTCTTCACTTCGCCATGGTCTACACGGGCGATGGCCAAATGAAAGCTGTTTGATCCCATATCGATGGCGGCAAGTAATTCTTCATCAATCAAAAAGTCAGACATTCCAGAAATAAACCTTTAACGAATTGTGCTTAGAGTAATTCACATGCATGCAATTTAAAAGCCATTTGTAGCGACAATTTAATGCCTTATTCTTTTTTGTATCGGGAATAATAGTGAGACACGATCATCACTATCGTGATCATCCATTAGACAAAATAACATTAAGCATTGAAAATTTACAGATTCCCCTACATTGTTAAAGATGGCTATGTAATACTAATAATTAGTTATCTTTAAAATATTAATCTGGAGTACATTCCATGTCTGGCAATATCGTAAACACTACTGACGCAAACTTCGAAGCAGACGTTCTTCAATCAGACGTTCCTGTACTGGTGGACTTTTGGGCAGGCTGGTGTGCACCATGTAAAGCAATTGCACCTGTACTTGAAGTGCTTGCTGATGAATACCAAGGCAAAGTTAAAATCGTGAAAGTTGACGTAACTTCTTGCGAACAAACTGCTGTGAATTTCAACATCCGTAACATCCCGGCTTTGTTGATGTTCAAAAATGGTGAAGTTGTTGCGACTCAAGTCGGTGCTGCACCAAAATCTAAACTGACTGCATTTATTGATGACAATATCTAAGCACAGCATTTTTAGTGAAAAATACGCGACTCATGCTCGCGTATTTTTTTCGGCTATAAATTGACAAAGTCAGCATTTTCTCTTATATTCGCTATTCAAGAGATAAAGGATCCTAAATCCTGTCAATTTCTTACAAGACACATTACATAAGATGCCGCTCGGCAATAGAAATTGTTTTCCACATTTTCCTTTGAAACACTCAAACAGATCTCTGAATTGTTCTTTTGCAAATTCAATTGCTTTCGTTTGAATGCTGGTATGCGGCCGAATGTTACTCCCTTTCTAACCTGTACCTCAGAACTTTGATTCTATCTGACCACCTATGAATTTAACCGAACTCAAGAAAAAACCGATTGGCGAACTCATCAAGATTGCCGAGTTTATGGGCCTCGAAGGTATGGCTCGTAACCGTAAGCAAGACATTATTTTTGCCATCTTAAAACGTCATGCAATGAATGGCGAAGAGATTTTTGGTGATGGCGTTCTAGAAATTTTGTCAGATGGTTTTGGCTTTTTACGCTCAGCCGCAGGTTCTTATTTAGCAGGTCCTGACGATATCTATGTCAGCCCTTCTCAAATTCGTCGTTTTAACCTCCGTACTGGCGACACCATTACTGGCACCATTCGCCCGCCGAAAGAAGGCGAACGTTATTTTGCTTTACTTAAAGTCAATCAGATTAACTACGACACACCTGAAAATTCACGTAACAAGATTCTGTTTGAAAACTTGACGCCATTATTCCCGACTGAACAGTTGGTGATGGAGTTGGGCAATGGCACCACTGAAGATTTAACCACCCGTGTGATCGACTTAGTTGCACCGATTGGTAAAGGCCAGCGTTCAATTATTGTGGCTCCGCCGAAAGCGGGTAAAACCATGCTGCTGCAAAGCATTGCACAGTCCATCGTTCGCAATAATCCTGAAGTTATTCTGATCGTTCTCCTAATTGATGAGCGTCCAGAAGAAGTGACTGAGATGGAGCGTACGGTTCGTGGTGAAGTCGTGGCTTCTACTTTTGATGAATCTCCTGCACGTCACGTTCAAGTCGCTGAAATGGTGATTGAAAAAGCAAAACGTCTGGTTGAACATAAGAAAGATGTGGTGATTTTGCTTGACTCGATTACCCGTCTGGCACGTGCTTATAACACTGTGATTCCTTCATCAGGCAAAGTACTGACTGGTGGTGTGGATGCACATGCCTTAGAACGCCCTAAACGTTTCTTCGGTGCTGCACGTAATATCGAAGAAGGCGGTTCACTGACCATCATTTCTACTGCCCTGATTGAAACCGGTAGTAAAATGGATGAAGTGATTTACGAAGAATTCAAAGGTACAGGTAACCAGGAAATTACCCTTGATCGTCGTATTGCTGAAAAACGCGTGTTCCCTGCAATGAACATCAAGAAATCTGGTACTCGTCGTGAAGAACGCCTGATGTCAGAAGACAATCTGCGTAAAGTCTGGATTCTGCGTAAGCTGCTGCATACTCAAGACGAATTGGCGGCAATGGAATTCTTACTGGATCGTATGAAAGAAACCAAGACCAATGATGATTTCTTTGATCAGATGAAACGCAAAGCTTCAAATTAAAATTTTAAATGAAAGGTCATCTAAACGGTGGCCTTTTTTAGGTTGACATAAATTACAGAATGAAACAATGAAGCCTGATTTATGTAAACTTATTTTTAAGTTTTTGATTAATAAAATATTCAGATTAAAAATTGTATAACTTTTAAGTATTTAATAAGCCTTTCTCCAATCTAAATCTTTCATTCCATTGTTATTTTCTGTTAAAAACTTCTTATTTTTTATCGTTTTTCCGTACTTTTTTGATCATTGCCAGTAGCAATTAAAAATGCGCAGTGATAGCATATTTGCAGACCAGTTAGACTGCTCCTGCGTTGTTAGTCCCTAACACAATTAGGAACAATAAAAGCACTTAACAGACTAACTTTGGTTTTTTTTAATCTCAATTTTTAGAGAGTGATGCCATGTTATTCAAAAAAATCGCTATTGCTGCTGCAGTTGCTACTACTCTAGCTTTCGTTGGTTGTGCTAAAAAAGCTGACGACGCTGCTGCTGACGCTAACCAAGCTGCATCTGAAGCTGTAGAAGCTGCATCTGAAGCTGAAGCTGCTGCTGATGCTGCTGCTGTAGAAGCTACTTCTGAAGTTGCTGCTTCTGAAACTGCTGCTGTTGCTGAAGCTGACGCTGCTGCTGCTGTTGCTGTTGACGCTGCTGCTGACGCTACTGCTGCTTCTGAAGCTGCTGCTCAATAATCTTTTAGATTATTCAGTACAAAAAAAAGAGAGCCTTTGGCTCTCTTTTTTTATTTTAAAAACTGGAACTTAACAATATTGATCCCAGTTTTTAAAAAAGCAGATCAGTTGACCTGCTCATTTCCCACACGTTGACGGAACTTCTGTCCGGCACGGAAGGTGACCACACGGCGTGCAGAAATCGGAATCTCTTCACCCGTTTTCGGGTTACGGCCCGGACGTTGACGCTTATCACGCAACTCGAAATTACCAAAACCCGAAAGTTTTACTTGCTCGCCTGAGATGAGCGCCTGGCTAATCTCATCGAAGAACAACTCAACCATTTGTTTTGCTTCACGACGGTTTAAACTCGTGAGCTCACTTAAATGATCAGCCATTTCTGCTTTAGTTAGTGCTGTCATGAAGCCCTCAATGTCGCTTGGTAAGTGTTTTCTAACACTTGAAGGATATTATCCATACCTGATTTAATTTCAGCATCTTCCAGTGTACGGCTTGGATGCTGCCAGAGAAGTGCAAATGCCAGTGAGCGTTTCCCTTCTTCTACTCCTTGTCCAGTGTACACATCGAACAACCAAGTTGAGTCCAAAAGCTCTCCGCCTGTTTTTTCGATAAGTCCCTGAATTTCGCTAACATTAATCTTATCACTAATTAAAAGCGCAATATCACGTCGAACCGATGGAAAACGTGATAATTCTGTAAAATTAGATACATAAGTTTGCAAAACAGCCGCTTGATCCAATTCTGCTACCCATGTGGTTGCCAGATCAAGTTCGTCTTCAAGTGAGGGATGTAAACGCCCCAAGTAACCAATTGATTGACCATTCACGAGAATTTCTGCGGATTGTCCTGGATGCAACCAGCTACGCTCTGAACGCACATATTCTACTTTGACACGACCAGCAGCCAAAATTTCTTCTACATCACCCTTAAAGTCAAAGAAGTCCATTGCAGCGGGTTTCACATGCCAAGATTCAGCATGACGTGAACCAGTCGCAATCAATGCAAAAGTTGGAATCTGTTTTAAATCATGGATGCTGCTGGCTTCTTGATAGTCAAAACGCAGACCGAGCTCAAAGAAACGTACACGGCTTTGCTGGCGGTTGACATTGTACTGAACACAAGGAATAAGGCTAGATAGCAAGGTTGAACGCATCACTGCCAAATCACTTGAAATTGGATTGGCTAATACTAATGGATTCACACTGGAATTAAGTTGCTTTTCAAGCTTTAGGTCTGCGAAGCTAAAGCTGATCGCTTCTTGGTAACCTAAAGTTACCGCGGTTTGACGGAGTTGGCCCAATTCAAACTGATCTTGGTATTTCGCCAGCTTCACATCAATCACAGGCAGGCTGATTTGAATATTGTCATAACCGTGAATACGCGCCACTTCTTCGATCAAATCTTGGTAAATCACCATATCATAACGATGTGATGGCGGTACCACTGACCACTCGCCTTCTGCTTTTACTGTAACTTCACAACCTAAACGGCTTAAAGCATCAGTAATGAACGCTGAGTCAACACTATAACCCAGCAGTTGATCGACTTGTGCTTGATTCAACTCAATTGCGTCACGTGTTGGCAATAGAGCCGCATTTTCGGCAACTGTAATTGGTCCGAACTCACCGCCCGCAAGTTCAGCAATCAATTGTGATGCGCGGTGCATAGCGATCAATGGCAATTCAAAATCGACACCACGTTCATAACGCTGAGAAGCATCGGTATGCAAGCCAAAGCTACGTGCACGACCCGCAATATGCAGTGGCGCGAAGAATGCAGATTCCAGGAAAATTTCAGTGGTTGCATCGCTGACTGCTGAAGACAAGCCGCCCATAATACCGGCAATGGCTAATGCTTTTTCATCATCTGCAATCACCATCACTTTTTCGTTGAGTTCAACTTCTTGTTCATTGAGCAAAACTAACTTTTCAGCTTCCGTCGCTTGACGTACATGTACCGCACCTTGAACTTTACCGCCATCAAATGCGTGTAGCGGTTGACCAAGCTCGATTAATACATAGTTGGTAATATCGACCAGAATGCTGTGCTGACGAATACCTGAACGTGCCAATGCACGCTCCATCCATACAGGAGTCACAGCCTTGGTATTGACGTTCTTGATGACACGACCCAAATAGCGTGGGCAGCCTTCAGTCGATACAACGACTTTCTTTTCTTCGCTAATAGTCGCAGCTACTTCTTTAATTTCAGGGGCAGTTACTGGCAATTGGTTAATCACACCAATTTCACGTGCGATCCCGCGAATACTGAAGCAGTCCCCACGGTTCGGTGTAATGCTGATGTCAATCACGTTGTCATCAAGGTCTAGATATTCACGAATGTTCATACCTACTGGTGCATCCGCTGGAAGCTCTAACAAACCATCAATTTTATCTTCTAAATCGATTTCTGAAGCGCCGCACAGCATGCCTTGTGACTCTATACCACGTAGCTTGCCTTTCTTGATTTTGAAATCGCCTGGAAGTACTGCACCAATGGTCGCAACTGGCGCTTTCATGCCGGCACGTACGTTTGGCGCACCACATACAATTTGCAGTGGCTCACCTGAATCGATATTGACAGTGGTCACACGCAAGCGATCTGCATCAGGATGTTGTTCTACTGTCAGGACTTCCCCCACCACTACACCAGTAAATGCTTTTGCTGCAGGTGCAAGCTCATCGACTTCCAGACCCAACATGGTCAATTGATCAGAAAGTTTTTCGCTATCGATGGCTGGGTTGACCCATGTGCGTAGCCAATTTTCGCTAATTTTCATTGATATAAAACCTGTAATTCAAATCTCTAGAATCCTCCTCTGCCCCCCATTTTCCAAAGGGGGAGAACTCCATCTATTTCGCGGAGTCCCTCTCCTTTTTAAAAGGAGAGGTTAAGGAGAGGTATAAATTTGTTTTAAGCAAACTGGCGTAAGAAACGCACATCATTTTGGAAGAACATACGTAAGTCATTCACGCCATAACGCAGCATTGCAAAACGTTCAACACCCAGACCAAAAGCAAAGCCTTTGTATTTTTCAGGATCAATGCCTGCAGCTTGCAGCACATTCGGATGCACCATACCGCAGCCCAATACTTCTAACCAGCGACCGCGTTCATCCATAATATCCACTTCCGCACTCGGCTCGGTGAACGGGAAATAAGATGGACGGAAACGTACTTTCAAATCTTTTTCGAAGAATTCGTTCAGCAGGTTAATCAGCAAACCTTTAAGTTCCGCGAAGCTGGTATTTTCAGCCACGTATAAACCTTCGATCTGATGAAACATCGGTGAGTGGGTTTGATCCGAATCACAACGGTAAACACGGCCCGGACACACGATCTGGATTGGTGGCTGCTGTGTTTCCATGGTACGAATCTGCACACCAGACGTATGCGTACGCAGCAAATGGTTCACATCGAAATAGAAGGTATCGTGCATGGCACGCGCCGGGTGATGACCCGGAATATTCAGTGCTTCAAAGTTGTGATAGTCATCTTCAACTTCAGGACCTGTTGCAACCGTAAAACCTGCCTTGGTAAAGAACTGGCAAATACGCTCTTGCACCTGGGTCACTGGATGGATACTGCCCACCTGTTGGCCACGACCTGGTAAAGTAATATCAATGGTTTCGCTTGCCAGTTTTTGTTCTAAGGCAGCTTTATGCAATTCTGCCTGACGTGAGGTCAATGCAGCGGTAATAGTTTCACGTACAGCATGGATTTGTGCGCCGAAGACTTTACGTTCTTCAGGATCCATTTTACCAAGCGACTTAGATTGTTCCGCGAGCTGGCTTTTTTTCCCCGTAAATTGCACTCGTACTTGATCAAGTGCAGCAAGGTCTTGAGCTGCTGCAATCGCAGCGAGCGCTTCAGTGGTCAGGGCTTCCAGTGACATAGTAACTCTCAAAGCAACAGGTTAAAAAATATTTTAAAAACCCCACATTCTAACAGTTTTTAGACACTTTGATGAAGATGCGTTTTAAGGAAAATTAGATTGGCATGATTAAATATAAAAAGTATAAGATAAACACAATATCAATCAGATCAAATCACTATGGCACTCGATCAAATTTGGAAACAGCAACTGACCCTGGTCACTTACGGCAATGAGTATTTGACTCAGGACCTGAGTTTCAATCGTTGGATTCAACATTCCATTTTTAATCAGCATCAGTTTGCCTTTCGGGATCTGATGTCACAACATCTGTTGGCTCAGCATTTTCAGATCTGGCTGGAAGGTCTGAAAAAACAAGGCGTGCGTCGCCTCAGCTTGCATCGCTCTGATTTACTGGTTGATGAAAAAAATCCGAATGCCAATATTGAGCTATTACCACTGGCGCATTTTATTGTCAGTCATGGCGCTAAAACCAAAACTGCCTGGATCATCGGCAAGGAACTGCCTGAATGGTACAGCGCAGACAATGATTACGAAGCACCTAAATCACAGCAATCCCCTTTACGCCATGAAACATTCTGGTGTTATGAGCTAAATCCTAAACTGGCCAAGCGCATTGATGTCGATCTGGAAGCCCCAAACTGGGATGATATTCAGGCCTATACCGATCATGAACTGTTTGAAAGTAGCCTTGCCCAAGATTTTACCGAACCTGCATATACCAATTTGCCTTATTACGGCACCATGCCTGCCATTCAAGCCGATAGCGAAAGTCATTTGGCCTTAATTCCCACTGACTATTCAGCGGATTATGCTCACCAGACTTTGTACCGCCTAGACGCCTTAAATGACTTTATTCAAACGAAAATCCAGCATCCCTATCGTGCAGATGGCGAAGTACTCAGCCCGGAGCAGCAACTTAACCTGCGACATTTTTCGCAAAAAATTGATGATTTAAGTGCTAAATTCATCAGCAAAGTCGCCAATCACTATAAAACTGCACAGCTAACACCAAAAGTTGCACCTGACCCATTTGTCGGTATGAGTACCGAAGACCGCTCACCAAAAATTTCTAAAGCAGAAAAACCTCAGGACCCAGGCAAATCCAGTTCATCTGCAAATGTGCTGACCTTAATTGTGATCACTGTGATTATCTGTCTGATTGGCTACTATTTCGGGCTTTAAAGTTCCGCCAGAAAAGTTTGAATTTTCCTAGCAGAATTCAGCCGAATCAATTAGATATGTTGATACTCAGGCGCAGCCATCAGCTTGAAATAATGCTGACGATTTTTGCGATGGGTTTTTATCATCCAACCTATGATGGAATTAAGGTCAAGCAGCTGCCTGAAAATTTCAGCATTGTCGGAATGAGCCAAAGCTGTTATTTGCTGATCGCCCGGAAATGCTCTCTTAATTGACCGGTGGAGATATTGAGATAAAAAGATAAATCAGCCATACACTTCTAAGGGCTGATTTATTTTCTATCGTCTTTTCCCAGGTTTTAGATTTTTCTACGTTGAGCCAGCTGGGCCAGAGTATTCAAAAATTAAATGTCCCACTGATAACATAAGTCTTTAAGATTTTCGCCCAGATCACTGGCATCTCCTTCACTGACAAAATAGGCGCCGGTCTTTTCATAAAAATAACGACTGGAATTCAGGTTCAATACGCTGCATTGCATATGCTGATAGGATTTTTCTCGACTTAAACCCAGACCCAATTAAACCAAATCACGTCCAATGCCGCGACCTTGAATATTTTGAAGCAAATAAAGTGCTCTCAATTCACTGATTGGCGCATCTACCGGAAAATTAAAAGCAGCAAAACCCAAAACTTGAGCATTTTCTTCATAGACAAATACCCGTCGATTCTCCTATTCAAGCACAGAACGCCACAAGGCGGCTCTTTGTTCTACACTCAACTTATCGATAATTTCTGGTTTAATGATATTTTGATAGCTTTCACGCCAGCTTTGTACATGCACTTGGGCAATCGGCAGGACATCGTGTTGGGTGGCAAGTCGAATCATTATTTTTAAGCCTTATTTTTGATTATGCAATTTAACAATGACTAAAAAATATAAGATTTACAATACTGATTTTTAAATAATATTTAAAATGACTACTTTTATTTAAGCATAAAAAAAGACCACCAAATGGCGGTCTTTTTTCAAGTCATAAAGACTTATGCAGCCAATGCATCTTTAGCTTTAGAAGCTAAAGCAGCAAACGCAACTGCGTCATGCATAGCGATGTCAGCAAGTACGCGACGGTCGATAATCACTTGAGCTTTTTTCAAGCCAGCGATCATACGGCTGTACGACAAACCATTTTGACGAGCACCAGCGTTGATACGTGCAATCCACAAAGCGCGGAATTGACGTTTCTTCTGACGACGGTCACGGTAAGCATATTGACCAGCTTTGATTACCGCCTGGAACGCTACGCGGTAAACGCGTGAACGAGCACCATAGTAACCTTTAGCGCGAGCAAGAATTTTTTTGTGACGGCGATGAGCCTGTACACCACGTTTTACACGAGCCATTTATAATCTCCTTAGATGTACGGGCACATACGACGAACTGAAGCAACGTCACTTACGTGAACCATTACACAGCCGCGCAATTGACGAATACGCTTAGCAGATTTTTTGGTCAAAATGTGGCGTTTGAACGCTTGTTTACGCTTAAAACCGTTAGCAGTCGCTTTAAAGCGTTTAGCTGCACCACGGCGAGTTTTCATCTTAGGCATAACAACCTCTTTTGAACACCTGTTCGGCTCGTTTGCACCATTACAAAACGACCTGCAGGTAAGGGAGCGAGTATTCTAAAGCATCTTTGTTTAAAACAAAAGCATCTTCACCCAATAAGCGAATTTAAAGAATGATTTTAGGATTTCAGTCTGAAAAAATATCCAAGACTGAATCAGGAAAATTATTTTCAAGTTTAGAACATGGCAAAGGCCGCATAGACAAACAGATAACGTCCAATTTTAGCGATGCTGACCATCAGCAGAAAACGGACGAGGTTTTCTTTTAATAGTCCCGCAATCAGGGTAATCGGATCACCAATGATAGGCACCCAGCTCAGCAGTAAAGACCAGTAACCATATTTCTGATAGGTCTTTTGCGCCTTGAGCATCTTATCTGCTGAAACCGGGAACCACTTTTTATTTTTATAATGTTCAATCTTGAGACCCAGATACCAGTTCACACAAGACCCCAGAATATTGCCCAGACTGGCCACGGCAATTAACAGCACTGCATGCTGCTTGTTCTGCACTAAAAGCCCCAGCAAAACCGCTTCAGACTGTAAAGGTAGTAAGGTCGCTGCACCAAAGGCCGACAGAAACAGTAAAAATAGGCTCATTACAGCATTAATGGCTCAAGCCCATTTTTTTCTTGGCTTTACTGTATTCCCAACTGGACCAAACGACTGCCGTCACCATCGCCATGATCCGCGCCCACTTATACTGCTCATTGAGCGGTGCAATTGCAGCACGGAGAATCTGCTGATCTTTGGTATTTAGGGCAGCAATCACCTGATCGATATGCACAATTTCAGCAACATACAGCACTAAACATGCAGCAATGCCGAAAAGAATGCTCCAGTAAATTCGGGTATTACTTTCAACAATCTTGGTAAAGTTCAGAAGAAAATCGTTCATATATCCATCCAATAAAAAACCACCGTAAGGGTGGCTTTATTTGCTTAAGGCTATTTTAACATAAAGGCAGACGCTTAACTGACCTGTATTGCCAACGCTTTCTGAACCGCAGGACGAGCATTCAAACGATCGATATATTTGGAAACTTCAGGATAGTCTTCCAGAGTGATCTGCTGCCAGTCATGCCGTAATAACCAAGGGAAAATGGCCATATCTGCAATCGAGTATTCGCCAGCCACATACTCCTGCCCGACCAGCTGTTTATTCAACACCCCATATAAACGCTTGCTTTCATTGACATAGCGCTCTGTGGCATAAGCAATCCGCTCAGGTGCAAAACGGCTAAAGTGATGATTTTGCCCGAGCATCGGCCCCAAACCGCCCATTTGCCACATCAGCCACTGTTCGACCTGAATACGCTTCACTTCATCGGCTGGATAAAACAGACTTGTTTTGCGACCCAGATATTGCAAGATCGCACCTGACTCAAAAATTGAAATGGCGCGGCCATGTGGCCCATCCTGATCAACAATTGCCGGGATTTTATTATTGGGAGAAATAGCCAGAAAATCGGACTGGAACTGGTCATTTTCCAGAATATTGATGGGAATAATTTGATATTCCAGCCCCATTTCTTCTAGAGCAATACTAATTTTATGGCCGTTGGGGGTGCCCCAATAATATAAATCGATCATTTTCTTCTAATACTCCCTGCACTTTTACTATGCGACGATGTACTCAACATAGAGGATTTAGAAAGAAACAACAAGTCTGCATTTTAAAATTATTTTTCAATAAATATCAGAATCTTATTAAAAATTTATATATTTTTTTCTTTTTGATCTTGAAAATTTCAGCTCCAAACACATATTTATTTCTGCATAAGGATTGCGTCAATCTTATGCGCTGTTGATGTCTGACATGACAGATCTTATTTTCTTGTTTTTATAACTTTGCTTTAGTGAGAAGGTTCTAATCATGAGTAACTTAAATCTTCATCCATTATTTCGTCGTAGTATTGGCTTTGATCGCTTGAATGACTTTATTGACTATGCCATGCAAAGCGATGCACCGAATTACCCACCGTATAATATCGAAAAGCGTGGTGAGAATAATTACCGCATCGTGGTGGCAACTGCGGGTTTTCGTCAGGAAGAACTCGACATTCGTCTGGAAAATAAGTTGCTGACCATCCTAGGCAAGCCTGAAAACCAGAGCAATGACAGTATTGAATTCCTGTACAAAGGCATTGCGCGACGTGCATTTAAATTGTCTTTACGTCTGGATGAATATATTGAGGTACAACAGGCAGACTATGAAAATGGTTTATTGATCATCGACTTGCAGCGCATTATTCCAGAAGAAAAATTGCCACGTCAAATCCCGATTGGCAATAAACTGCTCATTGCAAACGATGAAAAATCAGTGGAATAAGCTTGATTAAGTACGCAAAGGAAGGTCCGAAAGGGCCTTTCTTTTTGGCTACAGATTACCTAAGCTCATTAAGGCAATACGCTTTCTGATCATAAAAATAAACCATGAATGTGCCAGAAAACATCCTGTTTCATCAAGCTAGCCCGATCATGCGCACTACGGGATATTTGCTGTTTTGTTATCCGGTCGGAATATTCAGCATTTTTTATTTCAGCAGTGTGCGTAGCAATTCCAGTTTTTTCCAAGGACTATTATTTTTATGGCAGGAGTCTCCTGACTTTTATATTTATATTGGCGGCTTTCTTGGTCTTTCGCTGCTTATGCCGGGAACCAAACTCAAAATAACCTCACAAGCCATTTATTATACTTTGGCCGGTTTCCGCATCAGCCTGTGCTTAAAACGACATTCCGTACAGTATAGTTTTCTGAATCCGCGCTATGATTCTCTCAAAGCGCACCTCAAACGCTGGCTCTATAACATGCCAGCGCATGTGATTAGTCAACGCGATGGCACTTTGGATTTTAAATTGTGCCAGCCCGGTCTGATGAATCAAATTTGTCTTGGATTTTTCCGGATTCAGCTGTCGATGTTTTCCCGCCAGCAAGCTCAACAGATTATGTACGCCATACAAAGCGCCTGGAATTTTAAAGAATAAAAAAAGCCCTGCATATGCAGGGCTTTTTTCGCTTAATGAGTGCTTACTTTTTCTTTTTAGGACCAAGTAGCATACCCATTTGACGCCCTTCCATTTTCGGCATCTGCTCAACAGTACCGAATTCAGCCACGTCAGCTTCAATTTTTTGCAATTGAGCTAGACCCAACTGTTGGTGCGCCATTTCACGACCACGGAAACGAAGCGTGATTTTCACCTTGTTACCTTCTTCAAGGAACTTGATGATTGCACGTAGTTTTACGTTGTAATCACCAACATCAGTACCCGGGCGTAGCTTGATTTCTTTCACCTGGACTTGATGTTGTTTTTTCTTCGCTTCTTTCTGCTTTTGCTTAAGATCAAACAAATGCTTGTTGAAGTCCATAATCTTACATACTGGTGGCTCAGCGTTTGCTACGATCTCAACAAGATCAAGTTCAACACTTTCTGCTGCGCGTAGGGCGTCAGCTAAGCTTACAATCCCTTTTTGCTCACCATTTTCGTCGACAAGACGGACTTCTTTCGCACGAATTTCATCATTCAAGGCAGGACGGTTTGATTTGTTACCGCCCTGTTGATTACGGTCAGGCTGTTTAATCGCTGTTACTCCACAATGTACCGGCCGCGTTCGGCTACGGCTGCTTTTACTAGGTCAACGAAAGCATCGATTGACATAGTACCCAAATTTGTTCCTGAGCGGGTACGCACGTTTACGGTACCTTCCTCGACTTCACGGTCCCCAAGTACCAGTAAGTAAGGAATACGCTCTAATGTACGTTCACGAATCTTAAAGCCGATTTTCTCATTTCTCAAGTCAGAAATTGCACGGATACCGTTTTCTTTAAGTTTTGCGACGACTGACTCACATGCCTCAGCTTGAGAATCGGTAATGTTCATCACACACGCTTGCATTGGTGCCAACCAAGGTGGCATGAAGCCTGCGTAGTGTTCGATCAGTATACCAATAAAACGCTCGAAACTGCCAAGAATTGCACGATGTAACATTACTGGCTGATCGCGGTCATTATCTTCAGTGACATAAGAAGCATCTAGACGTTCTGGCAAGTTAAAGTCACACTGAATGGTACCACACTGCCAGACACGACCTAAGCAGTCTTTCAGAGAGAATTCAATCTTCGGACCGTAGAATGCGCCTTCGCCTGGTTGAAGTTCCCACTCAAGACCTGCAGCATCTAAAGCATCTGCCAAAGATTTTTCTGCCATATCCCAAAGCTTGTCATCACCCACACGTTTTTCAGGACGCGTCGACAACTTCATTTGTACTTCTTCAAAGCCAAAATCTTTGTATACATCCAGTGTCAATTTGATAAAGTCTGCAACTTCAGGACCAATCTGCTCTTTGGTACAGAAAATATGCGCGTCATCTTGGGTAAAGCCACGTACACGCATAATGCCGTGTAAAGAACCTGATGGTTCGTTACGGTGACATGAACCGAATTCTGCTAAACGTACAGGAAGATCACGGTATGACTTCAAGCCTTGATTGAACACTTGTACGTGACAAGGACAGTTCATTGGCTTCACCGCATAGTTACGGTTTTCAGAATGCGTGGTGAACATATTGTCTGCATAGTTAGCAGCATGTCCTGATTTTTCCCACAGCGTGAAATCAACCACTTGCGGTGTACGGATTTCTTCATAACCGTTGTCTTGCTGAACTTTACGCATGTACTGTTCAAGAACCTGGTAAATGGTCCAGCCGTTCGGATGCCAGAACACCATACCTGGTGCTTCTTCTTGCATATGGAACAAGTCTAGCGCTTTACCGATTTTACGGTGATCGCGTTTTTCAGCTTCTTCAATACGTTTTACATAGGCAGCAAGCTGTTTTTTGTCTGCCCACGCTGTACCGTAAATACGTTGTAGCTGTTCGTTTTTCGCGTCACCGCGCCAGTAAGCACCAGAGATTTTAGTCAACTTGAACGATTTGAGGAATTTGGTATTTGGTACATGCGGACCACGGCACATATCCAAATAATCCTGATGGTAGTACAAGCCCATTTGGGTTTCTTCAGGCATGTCTGCGATCAGGCGCAATTTGTATTCTTCGCCACGCGCAGTGAATTCAGCAATGACTTCATCACGCGGCGTCATTTTTTTCACAACATCATAGTCTTGATCGATGAGCTTTTTCATACGCTCTTCAATCGCTGCCATGTCGTCTAAGGTAAACGGACGTGGCATCCAGATGTCATAGTAGAAACCTTCTTCAATGACTGGACCAATGACCATCTTTGCTTCTGGGAACAGTTGCTTAACCGCATGACCGACCAAATGCGCACAAGAATGGCGAATGATCTCGACACCGGCTTCGTCTTTAGGCGTGATGATTTGTAGTGTTGCATCTTCAGTGATGAGATCAGACGCATCAACCAAACGATCGTTGACACGACCAGCAACTGTATTTTTTGCAAGACCAGGACCAATGCTAAGTGCAACGTCCATCACAGATACGGCGTGATCAAACTGTTTTTGATCGCCATTTGGCAAAGTGATAATTGGCATAAGAAATCCTTAAGGAGTGATGCCCCGTACCATGGAGCATATCACCGCGAGATTATGATCGAGGCACAGCCTCAAAAGATAAAAACGGTGGATAAATAAAATCGATTCGAATTTTACACGGCTTGGCCGCATGATTAAACCTTTTCCCAATAAAAATAAGATTTACCATCAAATCTGTGCCAGATCGTTAAAGGCTTAGGCTCATTTTTCAGTTCAGAATGTAGTTATTCCCGGAACGTCTGCCACTGGAGAAACTTCCCTTCTGCATAGACATACAGCTGTGCGAATTGCGGGATGATAGCTTCACTTTGTGTCGGTCTTAAAAACACATAATCATCGACATGAATATCGCACTGCATGGGCATCTGAAGTATTTCCTGATTGCTGCTGCGGCCATACAATACATGCGGCCGGCTTTTTTCAGGGTAGATATAATCCGCTCGCCAATAGCCTCCGTAAATAAATACGGCTTTATATTGATGAGGAAGATAATTCAGCAGCTCCAGACCGGGAATCTGACTACAAGGCAACACTTTTAAAATGGGTGCGGCAATCCATAAAGCACAGCTTAAAGCGGACAAATTTTCCAGATCAAAATCACTCGGCTTAAGCAGCATCGAGCCAAAGGCCAGATCATTACAGACACTTTGCTGGCAATGCTGCATAAAGGTTGGACTTCCCCCACCGTTAAAACACAAACCTTCATGCCATAAATCCGGGAATTTTCGCTGAAGAATACTTTTGTATTGTTGATACATCTGCTGCGATTGCTGATAACTTTTGTCGGGACTTTTCAAAATTTTTGGCAGTTTGGCGACATGTGCATCATAGCCCATTAGACCCGAAAGTTTGAGATAAGCCGCGTTGTGCTGAATCAGCTTCATTAAGGCTATAAATTGCTGCTGCGTTTGTACGCCGCCACGATGCAGGCCCACATCAATTTCAATGTTTACATGCAAACGAATATTGAGTCGTTGTGCGAGCTGAAGATATTGTTGCAGATGTTCTACATCATCAATCAGCCATTGAATACTTCCTTGATCATTGATTTTATTTTGATCAGATAAAGTTTGATAAAAAGATTTTAGCGCCTGAATTGGCATCGGTTTTCCCAACAGAATATCCGCTTGTGAAAATGCCTCCATAATTCCCGCAAGATGCGGCAGATGAAAAACCATAAAGCGCTGGGTATTCAGCTTTTCACTGGCCAGTTTGAGTAGCGGAATACTCGCCAAGGATTTCACCACCAGACGCGGTTGTAACTTCGCAGGCAATTTCGACTGCATAACCTCCAGATTATGTCGATATTGCGCCAAATCCAGAATCAGTTGCGGTGTGCCAGTGCCCTGCCGTTTTAATTCCTGCGTCAGTTGCTGAAAATAATTTGATTGCATCGCCCTCTCCTCATTTCCCAGATAAAAACAATTCTTTTAAATATGGATTCAGCCATTTTTGCTGTGGATCCAATTGCTGACGTAGCACCATGAAATTATCCCATTTCGGGTAGAGTTCGCGCAGTGATGCTGCGCTCATACTATGTAACTTGCCCCAATGCGGTCGTCCCTGATATTTCTGTAAAATCGGCTCGACCAGATCAAAAATCGCATGATAATCCTGTTTATAGAACTGATGAATGGAAATGGAAACTGAATCGCGCTGATAAAAAGGACTCAGCCAGATTTCATCGCCTTTGACATAACGGAACTCGATCGGGAAAAACATCGGCACCTTATGCTTCCTTAAAGTCGCTAAAACCTCTTGCAGACATTGCAAACCTTGCTCAACCGGAATCTGATATTCCATTTCATTAAATCTGGTATTGCGCGGGGTCGGAAAAATCCGGGATGACCAATCTACATAGCAAGTCGATTTAACAAACACACTCAGCAGTTTTTGCAGATAGGGATTTGTCTTTGGGAAAAGTCGCGTCAATTCCGAACATACGGTTAATAAAGTATCTTCCGAAGGCCAGCTTTCCTGTCTCGGCTGAATGTCATCCTCCGTGTCATCCAGGGTTTTCAGTATCACCTGATCGGCATGCAGAAAAGCCCAAAAATCAATATGTCGGTGCTGATGTTTCCATTGACCAATATGGGTAAATATGTCTTTTAATGAACAGAGCTGGATCTGTTCTTTTAGTTTATATCGTGGTCGATTTTGCAGGGTTATTTGGGTCAATATGCCTAAGCTGCCCAATGCCACCCGTCCAGCCTGAAATATCTCAGCATTCTGCTCACGATGACATTGCAACAGCTCTCCATCCGCGGTCAGTAATTCAAAGCCTTCCACGAAAGCAGAGATGCAAGGTAAATCGATGCCCGTGCCATGCGTTCCGGTAGAAATCGCTCCGGCCAGACTTTGCTGGTCTATATCGCCCTGATTGATTAAGGCCTGATTGATCGGTACCAGATCTTTCCCCAAATCATATAAACGCGTCCCGGCCCGCACGGTGCATTGGGTTTTCTCTTGATCAAAGGCAACGATACCTTTGAACAAATCGAGATTAAGCAACACCTCATCTGTTTTGGCCAATGGGCTAAAGGAATGTCCTGCACCCACTGCACGAATGTGTGCATGGGTCTTCACTAAACTTTGTAATTCACTGATCTGGCTGGGCTGAACAATCCGAGCAGCACTGGACTGGCTCCCCGACCAGTTTCGCCAAATTTTATCCGCCTGTTGTATTTTCATTATTATTCTCTGGCTTATATTATTTTAATGATTCAACTAGAGTAAAATACCTAAAAAATCAAACTTGGGAACCCAGGCGTTCAAAACATTTAAGTAGGGTTAAATATTTTTATTAATATTCAATTACTTAGGATTTGTAAAATCGTACTCGACTAAAGCATAAATGCAAGATTTCTGAGAAATACATATCTTTTCAAAAGGATATGAAAATAAATATAGAACGGAGTTTTACAATGGTTAGCGCATATGATGAATTACCGCGTACCCCCGCGAATTTTGTAGCCTTATCACCTTTACGCTATCTTGATCGTGCAGCTTATATCTATCCAAACCAGAACGCGATTATTCACGGTAAGCGTCGTATTACCTGGCGTGAGAAATACAACCGTTGTCGTCAGTTTGCCAACCAACTCCAAAAATTAGGCATCGGTAAAAATGATACCGTGTCTGTCTTACTGCCTAACGTCCCTGCCATGATCGAAGCGCATTTTGCTGTGCCGATGGCAGGCGCAGTTCTGAATACCTTAAATACCCGTCTGGATGCCAAGACCCTTGCTTTCATGCTAGAACATGCTGAAAGTAAAGTGTTATTGGTCGATCCTGAATTTACCGCACTAGCGACTGAAGCACTCGCTCTAGTTTCACAAGACATTTATGTCATTGATGTGGCCGATGTAGAGTTTGAAGGTGAAGATCAACGTATTGGTCAAATTGAATATGAAGACTGGATTGCGCAAGGCGACGCAAACTTTGAATGGCATCTACCTCAAGATGAATGGGATGCCATCAGCTTAAGCTATACCTCGGGCACCACCGGCAACCCGAAAGGCGTGGTCTATCATCATCGCGGTGCCTACATTAACGCAGCCAGTAATATTATTGCCTGTGGTATGACACCACGTGCCACCTATTTATGGACACTGCCGCTATTCCACTGTAATGGCTGGTGCTTTGCCTGGACCATGGCAGCCAACGGCGGAACCAACGTTTGCCTGCGTAAAGTCGATGCTGAACTGATCTTTAAGCTGATCGCTGAACATAAGGTCGATTACTTCTGTGGTGCACCGATTGTTCTGTCGATGTTGATTAACGCGCCTGAAGAGAAAAAGACCAAGATTGATCACCGTGTCGAAGTGATGGTCGCGGGTGCTGCACCGCCAGCTGCGATTATCGAAGGCATGCGCAATATCGGTATTAATGTAACGCATGTTTACGGCTTGACTGAAACCTATGGCCCTTCGGCACTCTGCGCTTCACAGGCGGGATGGAGCGATCTGTCTATTCAGGAACAGGCACAGTTACATTCACGTCAAGGCGTACCGTATCCATTGCAAGATGGCATGAAAGTGCTTGATCCGGATACCATGCAGGAAGTGCCGCATGATGGCCAGGCCATGGGTGAAATCATGTTCCGTGGCAATATCGTGATGAAAGGTTATCTGAAAAATCCTGAGGCGACAGAAGAAGCCTTTGCCGGTGGCTGGTTCCATACGGGAGATCTGGCAGTTTGCCAACCGGATGGCTATGCCAAAATTACCGACCGCTCCAAAGACGTGATTATTTCCGGCGGAGAAAATATTTCATCGCTTGAAGTGGAAGAAGTGCTGTATCAACATCCGGCGGTGCTGACTGCTGCGGTAGTCGCCAAGCCTGATCCACGCTGGCAGGAAGTGCCATGTGCCTTTATCGAACTCAAAGAAGGAACAAAAGCCACAGAAGAAGAAATTATAGAATTCTGCCGTGAGCATCTGGCCCGTTTTAAAGTGCCTAAGGATGTGGTGATCACCGAAATTCCAAAAACCTCGACCGGAAAATTACAGAAATTTGTTTTACGTGAATGGGCCAAAGAACGTGCGCAAGGTGAATTTTCTTAATTCCATACAAGCGTGTTCTTTCAAAATCTACTCAATAAAAAATCGTGCTAAGAAAACTTAGCACGATTTTTATTTGAAATAACCTTTCCTCAACCCTCTCCTATAAGGAGAGGACTTTAAGGAACTTACATCTCTACCATTTCCACGCCATCAATGCGTGCCACAGTCATCAAATCTTTATCACCACGACCTGAAACCGTCGCAATAATAATTTGATCTTTATCCATGGTCGGTGCAAGTTTAGTGACATAAGCCATAGCATGTGCGCTTTCTAACGCCGGAATAATGCCTTCAATCTTGGTCAAGTCGCGGAAACCCTGTAAAGCTTCCTGGTCATTGATCGGTACGTATTTCACGCGATCCATATCTTTCAGGAAACTATGTTCCGGACCTACACCCGGATAATCCAGACCTGCAGAAATTGAATGGGTTTCGATGATCTGGCCTTGTGCATCCGACATCAGGTAAGTTCGGTTACCATGCAGGACACCGACATGACCGGCATTCAATGGCGCAGAGTGCTTGCCTGATTCAATCCCATGACCTGCTGCTTCAACACCATACATTTTCACGTCTTGGTCATTCAGGAATGGATAGAACAAGCCCATTGCATTAGATCCACCACCGACACATGCTACCAGGGCATCTGGTAAACGGCCAGCCTGTTCCAAAATTTGACGGCGTGCTTCACGACCGATGATCGACTGGAAATCACGAACCAGCTGCGGATATGGGTGTGGACCTGCCACGGTACCAATCACATAATAGGTTGAATCAACATTGGTCACCCAGTCACGCATGGCTTCGTTCATGGCATCTTTCAATGTTTTGGAGCCACTTTCTACCGGCACAACCGTCGCGCCTAATAAACGCATACGGTAGACGTTCATCGCCTGACGTTTTACATCGTCTGCGCCCATGAATACTACACATTCAAGACCTAAACGTGCTGCAATTGTTGCCGTTGCTACACCATGCTGGCCTGCACCTGTTTCGGCAATAATACGTTTCTTGCCGGAAAGCTTCGCCAGTAAGGCCTGACCGATTGTGTTATTTACTTTGTGCGAACCGGTATGGTTCAGGTCTTCACGTTTCAGGTAAATCTGTGCGCCACCCAACTCTTTCGACCATCGTTCAGCATGATATAAAGGACTCGGACGACCGACGTAAAACGCCATGTCACGGTCAAATTCTGCCAAAAACTGCGCATCATCTTTCATACGGAAATAGAGCTTTTCCAAGTCTTCTAAAGCCGCCATGAGTGTTTCTGACACAAAACGTCCGCCATGAATACCGAAATGCCCGCGTTCATCCGGGAATTGGGTATAGTCAACTGCCTGACTGTTCTGGCTAGTACTTTGCTGATCCACGATGGACTCCTTGCATAAAGCGTTCTATGAGTTGTTGGTCTTTAATACCTTTTGCGGACTCGACACCGCCACTCACATCGACGGCATACGCCTGTGTGGTGAGAATTGCCTGTTCAATATTGTCAGGATTTAAACCGCCTGCCAAGATCAAGGGAATATTGAGTTTGGGAAATGTGTCCCAATCGAAGCTGTGCCCTGTGCCACCTTTCAGATCAGGATGCCATGCATCTAATAGCACTGCGCTTGCGCCTGCATCTTGATAACCTTGAATTTCTGCGACTGCATCCAGGTCAGGTTTTACCTGAATGGCTTTATACCAACGGCGTCCGACCTGCTGGGCGATAGCCTGACACTGTTCAGGTGTTTCATCGCCATGAAATTGTAAAATATCCAGTGGAACGGTTTTCAGAATATCCTGAATTTCATCTGCGTGACTATTCACAAATAAACCCACCGCCTGTACATAAGCTGGAACCGACTGAATCAGGATTTCAGCCTGCTCTAAAGTGACATGCCGCGGACTCGGTGGATAAAATACAAATCCTATCGCGTCACAGCCAGCATTGGCTACGGCATGTACATCTTCAACTCGGGTGATTCCACAAATTTTGGCACGGGTTCGCATATTATGTTGGCTCTAGATCTACCAATGTATTGAACAATCTGTAAGATTGGGGCAAATCATTGTAATGCAATTTTTCTGACTTGCGTAAAAGTTCATCCGGATTATTCTCGATGCAGATTGTTTATAAGGCATACAAACTTTATACTGCGCTCACTTTGCAGCAAGTCCAAGCCTTCAGGCTTTAGGGAAGCTGGTGTAAATCCAGCACTGCCCCCGCAACGGTAAAAAATGAAACGTCTATCAATTTAAACTCTTCGGTTTACACCACTGCATCTTGATGTGGGAAGGTGGATATACAGCAAAGTCGCTGCTTTGCACATTTAAGTCCGGAAACCTGCTTGTTGTGTTCTATAACTCAATCATTCACGGGGAAGTGAATGTAGGGAGCTTTAACATGTCACTTCATTGTCAACCTACTGCCTTGGTAGGTGCGATCGCACTTGCGTTGGGTACCACTTCATCTGTTTTTGCTAACGAGCAAAAAGTTGCGAAAGCATCTTTAGATACCATTGTGGTCACGGCAACTCGCTCTGCAGAAAACATTGAAAATGTACCAGCGCGTATTTCGATTATTGAACCTGTAATTCTTGAGCAATCACCTCTTAAAGCACTACCAGATTTACTCAAAACAGACCCAAGTATTAATGTCGTGCAATCGGGTGGTTATGGCCAGCAAACTTCTATTTTTTTACGCGGTACCAATTCCAATCAAGTTTTAGTACTACGTGATGGTGTTCGTTTAAATACAGCCACCACAGGTGCAGCGTCTATTCCTTTTTTAGACACCACTGATCTTAAACAGATTGAAGTATTAAAAGGCCCTGCGTCTGTGCTTTATGGTACAGACGCAATTGGTGGTGTAGTGCAGTTTGTAACAAAAACGCCTGAAAAAACGAGTGCCTTTGTAACAGGTGAAATTGGTGAGAATCAAACCTACAAATCAATTATTGGGGCTGACTTGGCAGAAAATGGGGTGTATGCGCAGATTCGCGGTCAAGTTTTAGAAACTGACGGCACACCTGTATTCAATATCAATGACAACCGTGACTACAGTTATGATCAAAAAGGCTATAGTGCAAAATTCGGTATTGAAAAAGAGCGTTATGCAACATCACTCGATTACAGTCAAAATTCAGGAAATGTCCAATACAGTAATTGGGGTGCATTTTCCAGCCAAGATTTTGAAAATAAAATTGTAAACTTAAAAGGTCGTATTAATCCAACACAAGCCACTGAAATTAATGCACGTCTATCTCAGTTTAAAGATGACTTAGATCAGGTCACATCAAGCAGCTTTGTACATAGCACCACGCAAGAAGCAGAAATCTATGGCAAATGGAATTTCACAGCAGCACAAAATGTTTTACTGGGCATTACCCAGCGTAATACCGATGCAAAAACCCAGGCTATTGATGAAGATATTAATTCAACAGGCTACTATATTCAGCATCAGTATCAGACAAATAGCTTAAGCACTCAGATGGGTGTGCGTGTCGAAGATAACGAAAAATTTGGCTCACATACCGTTGCACAAGGTGGTATCCGTTATCAATTGCTCCCTAATACCAGCATTTATACCAATATTGGTTCAGCATTTAAGGCACCGACTTTAAATGATATGTATGCTTTTGGCGGCAATGATCAACTGAAGCCTGAAGAAAGCATTTCGTATGAAATGGGGATAGATCAAAAACTTCCATTAAATATTTTAGTAGGTGCTTCCGCTTTCTATACGGAAGTCGATAATTTAATTAATTCGGAATGTATTATTGATTGTGGAGAAGAGTGGCTTCCAACTACTGTTTACCAAAACCAAAACATTGATGAAGCCAAGATGACTGGCGGCGAATTGACGGCACAATGGGCAAAAGATCAGTTCTTTATTAATGCCGGTTACACTTATGTCAAAACTGAAGATACGAAACAGAATTCAGAGCTATTACGTCGCCCTCGTCAGTCATTCACTGTATCGACAGGTCTACAAAATGCCGATTACGGTTTAAGTGCTGCAATGGTAGCAAAATCGAAAGCGAAGGACTTTAGTCGTGATATTCCAGGTTATGCACGTGTTGACTTAAATGCATATTGGAATATTAATCCAACAGTTAAACTGTTTACTAACATTGAAAATGTCGGTGATGTGAAATACAAAACTGTGCATAGCGCTGGTGACCAGTACTATGTGAACGGTGGCCGTCTCGCTTCTGCAGGCATCACCTTTAAATACTAAGCTCTAAACAGCAAAAAACTTTAAAACAGCGCAGTTTATGGATAATGTTATGACCGACATTATCCTTTTTTATTATCTTCATTAAAAATTCAAGGAACACATATGGGCCACCGTTTAAGCAAAATCTACACCCGCACAGGCGATTCAGGTACCACAGGACTCGGTGATGGCTCACGTGTTGCCAAAGATGATTTGCGTATCACAGCACTCGGTGATGTCGACGAACTAAATGCCGTGATTGGCGTATTACGTGCACAAATTTCAGCAAGTAACATTGAAGATCAAGCTACTTGGGATAAATCTTTAAGCCTGATCCAGCACTGGTTATTTGATCTGGGCGGTGAAGTGTGTATTCCGGGTTTTAATCTGGTGCAACCGGTATCGATTGAGTTTCTGGAAAATGATATCGACCGCATGAATGAAGCTTTGCCGATGTTAAAAGATTTTATTCTGCCTGCTGGAACGTTGGTGTGCAGCTTTGCCCATCAGGCCCGCGTTGTTTGTCGTCGTGCAGAACGCAGCGTGATGTCGGTACATCACCGTGACCAAAACATTCAGGCAGCGTCACTGCAACTACTTAACCGTTTATCGGACTGGTTATTTGTAGCATCACGTACCCTGCAACGTGCTGAGGGCGGTTCCGAAGTGCTGTGGCAAAAAAATATCAATGACAGCATCGAAAAGTAAAATTATGTTTCAAGTTGCTATCTAAAAATACACGTCAGATGTCTCTTGATTTTACAGAACATCTGACGAAAATAGAAAGTGTCACTCTTCTGTCACGTAGCCCTAGCAAAATGAACTTAACTTTCCCACTCATGAGCATCTTATGCGCATAATTGGTCATCGTGGTGCACGTGGCGAAGCCCCTGAAAATACCTTGGGCGGTTTTCAATATATTCAGGAGATCGGCATTCGCGCCGTTGAGTTTGATGTCCGTCAGCTCAAAGACAATGCCTTAATCATCATGCATGATGACGACTTTGTGCGTACCACCGGTTTGCAGAAGCATCTATACGAGTGTAACCGTCAAGATCTTACCCAATATAATCACGCAGTGGCCTGGTCAGAATGGAATAAAATTGAATCGACCCCACTGCTCGATCAAACCTTAAATGTCATTCGAAATTTCGAGCATATTGAAGTCGAAATTAAAAGCGTAGCATCTGAAGCAGCAGCTGAAAAAATCGCGTTTGAAGTCGAACAGCAGTTACAAGGCTATGAGCAGGCAGCTATTATTACCAGCTTTGATGCCAAAATTCTGGATGCTTTCAAACAGCAAAACTCACGTTTAAAACGCGGTTTATTGATTGAAACCGATGTCAAACATCAGGCCATTGATCAGGCGCTGGAACTTGGATGCTGTCATATTGGCTGGATGGATGAACTGGCCAGTAAAGACCTGATTCAGGCCACTCAGGCTGCCGAGTTGAATATCAGTGTCTGGACAGTGAATGATGTCACCCGTGCCAAACAACTGCGAGACTGGGGGGTTCAGGGGCTGATTACCGATTATCCAAAATTGATGCTACAACAACTCTAAATAATTTTTGCTCTCTTAACCTTGATTGATCTAGGTATTTCTTGACCCAGTTCATTTCGATAATGCAATAATGAAAGTGTGAATCTTCCTTAATCAGATTTTATTTGAAAGTGAAATGAAGTTGTCCAACCTCTATATTCTGCAAACTCCCTAATCATATTGTAGAAATTATGAACAACGATTTTCATCTGATTCATTCTGTTTCAATTTTCTGAAAGAGTGATAATCCTCAGTCACTTAGTCGGAAATCAGAGCCTGTCTACGCTCGCAAAATGGTCACTTCTGCCCTACTTATTCTGTTACCGACAAGTACAATACAACCGTACAATAATGCTAGTGATGCCTTAGGGCACATGCTAATATGGACAAGATAGGCTGCTGTTAAAACCAACAGTAGTTTCTGCTTTTTGTTATACCTTCCGAGGTTCTAGGAGTGCTGTTGGAGATGAATGCTCCCTTACCCAAAGCCCCCATCAACTGGATTGCTGTGTTTGCATTGGTATTTTTACCGATTGTAGCCCTGATCGCGATTCCGTTGTATGCGTATCACCATGATTTTAGCGCTGCCGCTTGGATCAGTATGTTTGTTTTACTGGGCGTAAGCAGCCTCGGCATTACAGCAGGATACCATCGCCTGTGGGCACATCGTGCTTATGAAGCCACTTTACCATTAAAAATCATCTTGATGATTATGGGTACATTTGCTGTACAGAACAGTATTTTATTCTGGGCATCTGGTCACCGTACTCATCACCGTCATGTCGATGATGTTGATCAAGACCCGTACTCGATCAATAAAGGCTTCTGGTATGCACATATTGGTTGGATGTTACGTGATTATCCATCAGGTGTAGCCAATTATAAAAATGCGCCAGATCTGTTAAAAGACAAAGTGGTGATGTTCCAGGACAAATACTACGTTCCTTTAGTGATTGCTGTTCATGCTGCGATTTTATTGCCAATTGGTTGGGCAGTCGGCGATGTCTGGGGCGTGTTGCTGCTGGGTGGATTAATGCGTTTAATCCTGAGCCATCATGTAACCTTCTTCATTAACTCACTTTGCCACATGTGGGGAAATCGTCCTTATACCGACGAAAATACTGCACGTGACAACTTCGTACTCGCGGTTGCAACTTGGGGTGAGGGTTATCATAACTATCACCACATTTTCCAATACGATTACCGTAACGGCGTAAAATGGTGGCAATACGATCCAACTAAATGGTTGATCTGGACTTGTTCTAAACTTGGTTTAGCTAAAAACTTGCGCCGCATTCCTAGCTTTAATATCAAAAAAGCGGAATTGGCAATGAAGTTTAAATATGCTGAACAGGATCTTGCGGTATATGGCCATGATGTTTCTGAAGATATCTCGGCGGTAAAAACCAAGATCGCACAGGAATATGATGCATTTACCCAAACTTTAAATGACTGGGCGAAGCTGAAAGAACAGGAAATTCAGGTCAAGAAAGCATCGATGGCTGAAAAAATCCATCAGATGGATGACAAGCTGAAAGTTGAATTCCAGCTGGTTGAACAGCGTCTTTCTCATCATCGTCAAACCTTGAATCTACTGGTTCGTAATTTGAAAAAATCTGCAGTTTCTCAATAAAAGCTGTTGAACACTAAAGCCCCGATTGGGGCTTTTTTTATGTCCGAAAGATAACGTGAACTCTCGCTTATACAACAGTTTTATACAGCTATCTTTGTTATAGTAAATTTATTCCAATCCTGTACTGATGCCATGTATTTTAACTCTCGCTATCAAACACTGCCCGCCCGCCTCTATCACCATCAAGTTCCGCTGCCGTTAAAAGGTGCGAAAGCCGGACATTTTAATGCAGCTTTAGCAGAGCAACTGCAATGGTCGGATGAAGACAAGGCGCAATGGGTCGAGATTTGTAGTGGTCAGAAAGTTTTTACTGAATTTGAACCCTTGGCTATGGTCTATGCAGGTCATCAGTTTGGACAATGGGCAGGACAGTTGGGAGATGGTCGCGGGTTGTTGATTGCGCAAATTCTGGATAAAAATAATCAGACCATTGACCTGCATTTAAAAGGTGCTGGTGCAACCCCTTATTCACGCATGGGCGATGGTCGTGCAGTACTGCGTTCAGTCATTCGTGAGTATCTGGCAGGTCATGCCTTAAATGCCTTAGGTGTAGCATCCAGTAATGCAGTTGGTTTTACTTCATCAATCCAAGGTATTCAGCGTGAGAAGCTAGAGCCGGGCGCGATGATGTTGCGTACTTCAGACTGTCATATCCGTTTCGGCCATTTTGAATGGATCAATCAGTATCAGCCAGATCTACTAGCTGAATTTACCCAGAAATGTATCGAATGGCATTATCCAGAATGCCTGCAAGCCGAACAGCCGATTCTGAGCTTTGCCACGAAAGTTATTCAGCGCACTGCGGTGATGATTGCCAAATGGCAACTGGTTGGTTTTGCACATGGCGTGATGAATACTGACAACCTGAATATTACCGGTTCAACTTTGGACTTTGGTCCTTATGGCTTTATGGAGCGCTTCCGTCCGAACTGGATCAATAACCACTCGGATTATCAAGGGCGTTATACCTATCAGCAGCAGCCAAGTATCGGACATTGGAATTTGTGGCAATGGTTAAACAATCTGGTCCCGCTCTGCCCTACAGATTATGACAAAGAACAATGGAAACAGGATTTAGCTGCATGTCTGGAGCATTATGAACCAACATTCTTGGAACATTATAAACATGGTTTAAACCAGAAAATGGGCTTGCCAAGTTTCCATAAAGACAGTTTTGACTGCGCTATGGCCTTTCTGCGAATTTTACAGAGTGAACAACTGGACTACACCCAAAGTTTTATCCGTCTGCAAAATAAAGACTATGAAGCCCTTAAAGATGATTGTCTGGATCGTCGTCAGTTTGAAGCATTTTTGACGCAATATGAAAGCATTCGAGAACAACAGGATATTGAAGAGTTAGACGCCGCCATGCACTTGATCAATCCACATTATATTATACGTAATCATATGGCACAGAAAGCCATTGAACTGGCAGAGCGGGATGATTTTTCTGAAGTAGGTCGTCTGTTTAAATTACTCAGTCAGCCTTATCTAAAACAGCCCGATTTGGAACAGCCTGAAGATTTAGCGCCATTGCCAAGTGATGTGCCTGAAGTGATGGTGAGTTGTTCGTCTTAATAAATAGACTCAAAAAACATGCAAAAAATTGATCAAACTAAATTGACACATGAAATTATTGAAACAGCATATAAGCTGCTTACTCACAAACTCGCATTTGGAGGATTAATTACACATAACGAAAGTGCTTTCCAATTAGAATTAGGACATATTTTAAAAACACTTGGGCAGTTGTATGAGTTTAGGTTAAGCGACAAATTCCATTTAGAGTTTGAAACATTTTTACCTTTAAAAACAACGAGTATTAAGAGTCAATCTGAGCGAGCAAGAATTGATATTTTAATTCGTTATCAAGATGGTGATCATCAAACTTGTGCTGCTATAGAACTAAAATTCTTTAAGAAAAGTAACCATCGGGAACCTAACAACCGTTACGATGTCTTTAAAGATCTTTCAAATTTAGAACTTTACAAGAGAAATGGAATCGACATTTGTTATTTCATTCTCGCAACTGATCATGCCCACTATTGCAACCAAATAAAATATTCGGATGATACCCGTGATTTTGATTTCAGGCATAAAAGTACGTACAAAGAAGGAACGATATTAAGTTATAGAACTCCTAAGCCTTACGGAAACGATATTACACTCATGCAAGACTATGAGTTTTTATGGGACCAGATTAACGATTTATATTTCCTGAAAGTACAAGTTTAAATAAATGTGGATGGTTAATAATAACATCCACATTTATTTTTTAATCAATCTTCAGGATATTCAAAACGGTAGCCCACACCATACACCGCCTGAATCCACTCATGACGGTTACCGGTTTCAGCCGCATCTGAAATCTTACGGCGTAAATTCTTGATATGACTGTCAATGACACGGTCAGCCACATCAAAACTGTCCGGATTAATATGATCCAGCAATTGCGCACGTGAATATACCTGTCCGACATGTTCCAGGAATAACTCCAGTAAACGGAATTCGGTCGGCGTTAAATTCAAGGCTTTTTGTTGATACCAGATGCGCTGTTGTGATTTGTCCATGCGGAATAAATCATTGCTTTCCGGTTCTGATTTACGATCCAGACGACGTAACACAGCCTGTACGCGCGCAACCAGTTCTTTCGGACTAAATGGTTTACAGAGATAATCATCTGCACCCATATTCAGACCCAACACACGGTCAATTTCTTCAGTACGCGCGGTTACCATAATAATCGGCAAGTCTGACTGTTCACGTACCTTACGGCAAATGGTCAGACCATCCATACGCGGCACCATCAAGTCCAGAATCATCAGACTCGGTTTACGCTGGGTAAAACTGTTATATGCTTCCTGCCCATCATGAAACATACTGACCTCAAAACCAGCAGCTTCCAGATAGTCTCGCACCAACTGTGCAAGTTCGATTTCATCTTCAACCAGCATGACATGTTTCATCAATATATTTCCTTTATAGTTTCATTTGTTTAGGAAAGCTTAGCTTGCATCGTAAACCACCCAACGGTGAATGTGCAAAGCTTAAGCTGCCGCCCAGCGCCTGCGTAATTTTACATGATAATGCCAAACCCAGTCCGGTTCCGCCAGTCGCCCGGGTACGCGAATCATCGACACGGTAGAAACGCTCACCAATACGCGCCAGTTGTTCATCAGTCAGACCAAACGGACTATCATCGACATATAAGGTCCATTCTTTATCATCTTGCGTAGTGTGAATATGCATCTGCCCGCCTGCTTCAGTATAGCGAATACTGTTACTGAGCAAGTTCGCCACAATCTGTTTAAAACGATCCAGATCCAAATTTAACTCAGTCCCTTCGCCATCTGCAGTGACCACTAATTCAGCCTGTTCAAAGTTCGGCTGGAAGTTAATGAGTTCCTGCTGCACCACCTCCCACGGATTCACCGTCGAGAAATAGAATTGCAATTGCTGGGCATCGACCTGTGCCAGCGCGGCCAGATCTTGAGTCAGTTTTTTCAGGCTGTTTACCTGAGCCAGCATAGACGCAAAATGTTCAGGGGTAGGTTTACGAATCCCGTCCTGCATCGCTTCAATCTGTGCTTGCAACACTGCCAATGGGGTTTTTAATTCATGCGAAGTATCTGCCACCCACTGACGGCGTGAGGTTTCATGCTGATCCAGAATCACCGCCAATGCATTTAATTCATTGGATAAATCACCTAATTCATCATTCCGGTTCACTTTAACCTGATATTGATAATTTCCTTGGGTCAAGGCACGTGTGCCATTGAGCAGACGTTGAATCGGCTTTTTGAAATAAGTTGCCAATAACAGGGAAGCAATCAGACTCGCCAAAATACTGAGTGCATAGACCAGAAATAAATAACGCTTCTGGTTACTAAAGAAATTGATACTTAAGGCATCATCCTGATCCAGAACCGGTTTTAAGCCCAAATAGCCGACAATCTGATTATTCACCATAATCGGACGATAAGAAATCTGCTCATCCGAAGCTTCACCGACTACAAAACGACGTTTTGCATCATACAGGGAGAGACGTGAACTGAGGCCGAGACGGTCCGGCATCTGGATAAACTGTTTTTTGCCAGTCGGTTGCTGTGTTGGCTGCTCACCATTTTTGCGATCAGTTCTAAACAGATTCTGATTGGAGCTGAGCGGGAATTTCAAGCCTTCAAAGGGCTGAAACTGTGAAGGCAAATTAGAGGCCAGCACACGTAATTCTTCTTCATTGATCTGACGTTGTGGCAGCGCCGGATCTACCATACTGGGTGCGACCTGAGCCAGAGTCTGTTCCTGAAAATAACGCTGCTGCAAGGCAATATCATACTGTCGGCGTAACCACCAGCGTGATAATCGGTCATAATCATCTGGTGCGGCTTCACCTTCCATCTGGAGAATCTGTGCCTGAATCGCATTGCCCCAGTCCTGATAGACCGCATAGACATCCGCCAGATTTTCAATCACATAATCCAGCTTCTGCATTTCGACATCGGCGACATAACGGGCGAAATTACGCTGCATATTCAGATGCAATACACCCAGACTCACCGTGGTAATGACCAGCGTGGTCAACAGCACGGTCAAAAATAGACGTAATGCAATGGGAATGCGGCGAATGTTCAAAATAGAAATCTCAATTTTTCTTCTATATTCATTATTGTAGCGAACACCGAGGCAAAAAACTCTTCATTGTTTCTTCATCTTTATTGTTTAATCTTTATCTAACATAGAATCAGCTTCTTGACAGGATAAATACAATGCAAACCATGACAAAAATAGCTTTAATCAGTGCAAGTGTTTTATCAATGGGTGCGTTGACTGCCTGTCAATCCACCAGCAATGTGCCAAGCAATGATCATCCCCACATGATGAAACATCATGAAGGCAAAAAACAGCATCTAACTCCCGAACAGCGTGAGCAGTTTAAGGCAAAGCGTGCAGAACGCATGCAGTTTGCCAAACAGCTTCAACAGGCCTGCGACAATAAAGCTGTGGGCTCGGCCGTTCAAATCAAGACTGGCGATAAAACCATAGACGGCACCTGCAAGATGGTCTTTAAAGCAGATCGTAAAGAGATGAAAAGCCATCGCGACATGAAAGCTGAGCATCGTCCAATGCGTGCTGATATGCGTAGAGGCATGATGCACGGTGAAGTCTTGACGGATGCCAAACGTGCAGAATTGACTAAACAGTTTGATCAGCGCCTCGCTCAACATCAGGCACATCAACGAGCCATGCTGCAAGCCTGTCAAGGCAAAAAAGACGGGACAGCTGCACAGATCAAGATGGGCGAACAAACCATCAATGGTAAATGTCATGTTCGTTTCCAGCCCACAGCCTCTGCCTATTAATGCATAGGAATCAAGGCTTCACGACTAGCACCTTCGGGTGCTTTTTTATTGCGTGCTCTTTCATGCATACAGTTGACTATTCGTTTCCTACAAAATATGACTAAAGTCTTTATACTCAAGACCTTTAATGCATCATACAGATTAATCTTTGACTTTACAGTCACCAAGAAAACACCCCGAAAAGCTTGTACCGCAGGGGAAGTTGTTGCACGATTAGATCATTCCAAACCGTGTCAGTGAAGACAGGTTTTAGTTCATCTAAGATTATAACGCTGGTTCAACCAGTATTGAGGAAACCGATATGCCACAATACAAAGCGCCTTTACGTGATATGCAATTTGTGTTGCATGAATTATTAAATGCTGAACAACACTATGCAAATCTCCCTGCATTCCAAGAAAACGTAAGCCGTGAGCTGGTAGATCAGTACTTAGAAGCTGCGGCTGACTTCTGTGAAAACGAATTGTCTCCGATCAACCAGACCGGTGACCGTGAAGGCTGCACCTGGAATGACGGCGTTGTCACTACTCCAACTGGTTTTAAAGAAGCGTACCAAAAATACATCGAGCTTGGCTTCCCTTCTCTTTCTGCTGAAGAGCAATACGGCGGTCAAGGCTTACCGAACTCTTTAGGTATCGCGATTTCTGAAATGGTCGGTACTGCGAACTGGGCATGGGGCATGTACCCTGGCCTGTCTCACGGTGCGGTTCGTACTTTAGAACACCATGGCTCAGCTGAACAAAAAGACGCTTACCTGCCTAAACTGGTTTCAGGTGAATGGACGGGTACCATGTGCTTAACTGAATCTCATGCGGGTTCTGACTTGGGTATTATCCGTACTAAAGCTGAACCACAAGCGGACGGTAGCTACGCAATCTCTGGCGAGAAGATCTTTATCTCTGCTGGTGAACACGACATGGCAGAGAACATTATCCATATCGTACTTGCTCGTCTGCCAGGTGCACCGAAAGGTACCAAAGGTATCTCATTATTCATCGTGCCAAAATTCAACCTGAATGCTGACGGTTCTATTGGCGAGCGTAACGGCGTACGTTGTGGTTCGATCGAACACAAGATGGGTATCCATGGTAACGCGACTTGTGTCATCAACTTTGACAATGCTAAAGGCTTCCTGATTGGACCTGAAAACCGCGGCTTGAACTGCATGTTCACGTTCATGAACACAGCACGTATCGGTACAGCAGTTCAAGGTCTTGCAGCATCTGAAGGTTCATTCCAAGGCGCGCTTGCATACGCAAAAGATCGTCTGGCAATGCGCTCTTTAAGTGGCCCTAAAGCACCAGAAAAAGAAGCAGATCCAATCATTGTACATCCTGCTGTACGTAACATGCTGTTGACGCAAAAAGCATATGCAGAAGGCGGTCGTGCACTGGTTTATCTATTAGCACAATATGCTGACGTGGTTGAACATGCTGCAGAAGAAGCAGACCGTAAATTTGCAGACAACATCCTGTCATTGCTAACACCAATCGCAAAAGCATTCCTGACTGAAACCGGTTCTGAAGCTGCGAAACACGGTGTTCAGGTATTCGGTGGTCATGGCTTTATTTCTGAGCACGGTATGGAGCAGATCGTACGTGATACACGTATTGCTTGTCTGTACGAAGGTACCACTGAAATTCAGGCACTAGACTTGTTAGGCCGTAAAGTATTGGGTACGCAAGGTGCAATGTTGAAAGACTTCACCAAGATCATCCATAAATTTGCTGAAGCGCACAAAGACAATGCTGCAATGAAAGAATTCGTTGAACCATTGGCTGCCTTGAACAAAGAATGGGGCGATCTGACCATGCAGATTGGTATGCGCGCGATGCAAAACCCTGAAGAAGTGGGTGCGGCTGCAGTCGATTACCTGTACTTCTCTGGTTATGTCACTCTAGCTTACCTATGGGCACGTATGGCATTGGTTGCTCAGGAGCAACTGGCTGCGGGCACCACTGAGGTTGATTTCTACAATGCCAAAGTGACGACAGCACGCTTCTACTTCAAGAAAATCCTGCCACGCGTTCGTTCACACGTTGAAGTGATTGCGACAGGTGTAGAGCCATTGATGAACCTGGATGCGGAACACTTTGCATTCTAAGTTAGTCTCAGACTAGCTACATTTCAGAAAAAGGACGGTCAATCAACAGGCAGTCCTTTTTCTTTATAAAGAGTTACAGAATTAACCTTTAGTCGTCTAACATTCAGATTTTGAGTGTTTTAGACTGATTAAAACTCATTTAATCAAACAATAAACAGGTGACACACCATGCCAATTTATAACGCGCCACTTGCCGATATGAAATTCATCCTGAACGATGTCTTCAATGCAGAACAATTCTGGCAGGCCAATGAAAATCTAGCGCATCTGGATGCTGCGACAGCAGAAGCGATTCTTGAAGAAATGGCAAAATTTTCTCAAAACGTCATGCTTCCTCTGAACCGTACCGGCGATGAAGAAGGCGCAAAAATTGAAAATGGTAATGTGACCACACCTGCTGGCTTTAAAGAAGCGTTCAAACAATATGCAGAAGGTGGCTGGATTGGTCTGGGCGCAGATATGGAATGGGGCGGCCAGGAAATGCCGAAAATGCTAACGGTACTTTCTGATGAAATGCTGTTTGCCACCAACCCGTCTTTCATGCTGTATCCATTGCTTTCTGTTGGTGCGGGCATGGCGCTGAACAGCTATGCTTCACAAGCACAAAAAGAAACCTATTTACCTAAAATTTATTCGGGTGAGTGGTCAGGCACCATGTGCTTAACCGAACCACATGCCGGTACTGATCTGGGTATTATCAAAACCAAAGCTGAACGTAACGAAGACGGCACTTATAGCATCAGCGGCACCAAGATTTTCATCACGGGTGGTGATCATGACCTGGCGGAAAATATTATTCACCTCGTTCTAGCGAAAACCCCAGATGCCCCTGCTGGCTCTCGTGGTATTTCCCTGTTCATCGTACCGAAATTCTTGGTCAATGAAGATGGTTCTATCGGCGAGCGTAATCCGGTCGGCCCAGGTTCAATCGAACACAAGATGGGGATCAAGGCATCTGCGACTTGTGTCATGAACTTTGACGGTGCCAAAGGTTACCTCGTTGGTAAAGAAAACGAAGGTCTCGCTGCGATGTTCGTGATGATGAACTACGAACGTCTGTCGATGGGTATTCAAGGCCTAGGTGCTTCTGAATTCGCTTATCAAAACGCTGCGCAATATGCCACAGACCGTTTACAGGGTCGTAGTGCGGCTGGCGTTCAGTCACCAAGCAAACCTGCGGATAGCATTCTGGTGCATGGTGATGTACGCCGTATGCTGCTGAATGTACGTGCCAATAACGAAGCTTCGCGTGCCTTTGCAGTTTATGTAGGTCAGCAACTGGATATCACCAAATTCTCTACTGATCCTGAAGCGGTGAAAAAAGCCAATGACCGCGTTGCGCTATTAACACCAATCGCGAAAGCGTATTTAACGGATACCGCATTCCAGGCGACCCTAGATGCACAAATGGTCTTCGGTGGTCATGGCTATATCCGTGAATGGGGCTTGGAGCAATGTATCCGTGACCTACGTATTTCCCAGATCTATGAAGGCACCAACGGTGTACAGTCACAAGACTTGATCGGCCGCAAAACCATTAAATGTGGCGGCGAATATATCTCTGAATATATCTCTGAAATCCGTGACTTTGCCAATAGTCTGGATGCGGATCTAAACTTTATTAAAGATGCCACACTGGATGCAGCAACTGAAGTTGAATCGGTGACTCAGTACATTCTGGAAGCAGCACGAGAAAGCCATGACTTCCCGAATGCAACCGCAGTTGACTATCTGCACGCTGTAGGTCTGTTGAGCTTCTCTTATATGTTCGCGCGCATTACCAATGCAGCGAAAAATAAAGACGGTGAGTTCTATCAAAATAAAATCGCTCTGGCACGTTACTTTGTACAACGCATTCTGCCTGAACTGGCATTACGCATTACTAAAGTGAAATCAGGTTCTGACGTCATCATGAACTTCTCTGAAGATTATTTCACGACTCAAGCTTAAGCTAAAAATCTGCAATAAAAACGCCTGCATCAGCAGGCGTTTTTTATGAAAATGCAACAATTAAACTTTTTGAATTAGCAAGGTATCCGTCTGATTATTGCTTTTCGGATTCGAATGTTTATTCACAATTTTGATATTCCCCTCTGACTCTAAAGACTCGCAGAGCTCCACCACCTTTTGCATATCTTCAGCCTTAATGCCTACGCCGAGGATTAATTTTTTTCCGGCTTCTAATTGGCTAATTTTTGTTTGAATTTTATCTAACACTTTTTTCTCCTATTTATTCAATGTTACCACCCATACAATATAGCAATTTAGTCTAAAAAAAGCGCAAAAGTTCAAATAATTTAATCTTTATTTTTCATTCAATCATTCTGTGCATGATCTTTGCACGTTATTCTGCAACTATCTTTATTTCACATGAAAAATCAGGAGGATAATATGTCTAAATCACGTCCGAAAATTGAAAAATTTGAAGCTCTCCTCGACCGTCTTGGCAATCTTGCTGTAGAAAGCTTTCATTATATTGCGCTGTTTATTATTGGCTGTATGGTGATCTGGTCCGCTGGCCATACCGTCATTGACATTCTGACCGTGAAACAGTTCGCCACCATTGACGACATTCTTCTGTTGTTTATTTATCTGGAACTGGGTGCCATGGTCGGCATCTATTTCAAAACCAACCATATGCCAGTACGTTTCCTGATTTATATTGCCATTACTGCACTGACCCGTTTGCTGATTGCAGATATTCAACACACGCATAAAGCCAGCATGGATCTGGTGATTATTACCGGTTCGATTCTGATTCTGGCCTTTGCGATATTAGTGGTGCGCTATGCCTCATGGACTTATCCATCCGTGATTCGTGACAAACATAGTGAAAAGCCATTACCCCTTGGCAAAACACCGCGTCCAGAAGATGATGAATTGGCATAGTCTTTTAAGCCCTCTTTTTTTGCACTTCAGCTTAAAGTAATACTTAAGCCTCGTTTAGGGTTTTGGGAGATTTATCTCAAGCAATCTCTCCCTTGCGTAGCAGTGCTACTCATCTCCTCACAGGAGAGGGAACTATTTTGGTCTTTTTGAGTTATTGACGTTTATAACTGAATTATCCGTTCAGAGTTTAGAGCAGTTTAACGATTCGGCACCAGCACATAGCGTCCGTTTTCATAAATCCAGTAGCTGCCACGCGGTGGTGCTGGTAACCCTAAACGCTGCCAATCGGTAATTACCGTATATCTCGAACTTTCAATCCGGGCAACATTCGGATCACCATTGACCCAGCTATAACTATTCGAATTTTGATAAATAGTGGTCGGTGCCTGATACTGAATGTTTAATCCACTTTGACTCTGTGCAGGTGGATAGCCCCAATATGGTGGTCGTTGCGGGTAATGTGGTCTTGGTGGCAGCGGACGTTGCGGATAATGCTGCCGTGGTGGATCATAAGATCGTGGAGCGCTGCGATAATTCGGTGTGGATCGATCTACACCACCATAACCCACCCAAGCATTGCCACCCATACTTTGTGCAGAAGCTCCTAATAGCAATGAAGTCAATATTGCACTCAAGAATACTATTTTCATCTGCGCTTCCTGTTAATACCTTGTCTATATTTTAAACAAAATAGATGCAGAAAATATGGATAAGGCTGCTGAGCCTGCAATTTTTTGTAATGCGCTTGCCTATTTTCAATCTAGCGGGCTCATCGGCATCCTGTGGCTTTATGCTAAAATCACTTTTTTAATGTTTCGAGTTGAATACTGTGTCTGATTTAAATTTCGATCGTTTGCATGAATATTTTTCTAAAGTGCCGAGTGTTCAGAAAGAACGGATTGATAGCTATGGTTCAGATGGCAAGCAGGCATGGTGGTTTAAATTTCAGATCAATGTTGATCACCCGCTGGCCTGGCAGACTGTGCAAGAGCTGGGACATGTCCTGAATTATATTTCTAAAAATGAACGTCTTCCGACGCAGTTCCTGCCAGTATCTCCACCACCGTATATGAATGGTATTGCCAGAGATTTCTTGTGCTGGGTGATTCAGTGTAATCATGCCGATTTCCCGCCCGATGTCGTATGTGACTGGCTAGAAGCGCGTCTGCCAAATCCGGTGGATGATGAGGCGCAATGGAAAATTAAAACCGATATTTCTGAACTGGATGAATTGACGGATAAAGAGCTGGATCAGTTGGTTCCGCCGAATCCAGAATCAAAAAGCTGATAATAAAAAATCTCCCTAAGTCCCTCTTTTTCAAAGAGGGACTTTCCTCCCTTTTTAAAAGGGAGGTCAGGAGGGATTTAAAATCAAAACGTCGACCAGCCGCTCCATTCCATAAAGCGATACAGCCAATATTTAAAGAACGAGTTTTCTGCATATTGCGTATAGTCTACGCTCATAGAACGGCCATTCAGATTTGACCATGCCCCTTCAAAATATTGCTGGGCATCCCGGAAGACTTCAGCCTGAGGCTGACCCACCACGCGCATATTGGTTTCCAGATTATAGTTTTTCAAATTGCGCACTGTAAAATTGGCCGAGCCTAAAATCATTTCAGCTTGCTGAGCGCTGCGCTTTATCAGTATTTTGCTATGGCATTGCTCGCCTTGAGTACGACACCAGCGCACATCTATACCTGCCTCGTGCAATTCTGAAGCCACCTGCCGGTTTGGAATTCCATTCTTTTCACGGCCAAAGGCATCTTTATTTGGGTCAAGTAAAATCCGGACTTTGACACCGCGTTCATGGGCCGCGATCAGACTTTTAATAATTTTGCGCTCAGACAGATAAAACATCGCCAGATCAATCTGTTCATTGGCTTTCGCGGTCTGAATCAGATTCAGAATCGCATCATAAATGGCTTTTTCAGTCAGCACCTGAACTTGTGGCTGGCTACTGTCTGCCTGAAAATCCCCAGCAACAATGGCTGGCATATTCGCTTGTGACATCCTGCCTACAGACAGTTCTGTTTTCAGAATATCCACAGCTGTGCTCCCCCAGACCAATAAGCCAATATTGGAATGCCGCGAACTGCCATCATGCGGGTTCATGGACGTGACCAGTGCTTTCCAGCCTTGATCAGTATCCACCACCATGGTTTTGCGATGATTGGCTTTAAAGTTAAATAAATCAAAATAACTGCGCAGAGTAATTTTTTCTGGGCCAAATGGGTTTGGCAACCAGCCTGTTTCCGGATTATTGCCAATGCCCTGGCAACAGATATACCAGAAGCCGGACCAGCTTGGATTGGAAGCGCGCAACGGCGTCAGATTGGTTTCAATCACATCAATACCGTGCTGACGTAATTTCCGATACTGCTCAGATCTAATCCCGCCATAAACTGAATTAATCGGATCGGTAATAAACTTGATTTCCACCTCAGGCTGCAGCAGGCGCTTACTGATTAAAGCATCACTCAGCTGTTGACTCAGTGCCTGATGCTGCTGCGTAGATGCACCGGTTTGCTGATTAAATAAAAACATGTCCAGCACAATCAGTGATTTGGCCTCTTCAATCATTTTCAGCATTTCATTAAAAATGCGATGATCTAAATGCTGTTTTCCTTCTGCATCCAGATAAGTCTGATCGGCCAGAAATTTGACTTCGGCATGACGCAGTTTGCCTGTGTAATTCAGACCTTCCGGCAAAGGCTTATACGTGTGGTAGATCGCCGAAGCCAGATAACCCACGGCCAGCATACTAATGATCAAAGCCACATAACGGCGATTCGACCAGTTTAATTTATTGTGAATTCGTTGAAAGATACGCATAAGATAAAACCTAACCCAATATACTCAGGCTAGGTTTTATCTTATGATTTTTCAAGTAGATTTCAGTGAGATCTAGATGATTTGGTCAATTATTTCAGTAGACCTGTTAGAAATCATATTGCACGCCGACAGTAAAGTTGCGGCCGACTTGCGGAATATTCGACAGGAAGGAAGTATGTGAATACACCTGATCATCAAGCAGGTTGTTGGCCTTGAAATAAACCCTATAAGCATTGTTATCTGCAAGGCTATTGGCATAGCTTAAGCCCACATTCACCATATTGTAGCCTTGGGTTTCATCTTCATAGCTGGCGATCTTGTCCTGATTAAAGACATGATAATACTCAGCCAAACCTGACCAGCCATCGGCAAAGTCTGCTTCTACTTTGGTGCCTAAGCGACCTGCAGGTACACGTGGTGCATTCTCAGCTTCAATCTTGCCACGCACATAGTCCCCAAAGACGCTGAGCTTATACATATCATTGATCTGATACCCGGCTTGTGCTTCTGTACCATAGAATCTGGCTTTGTCCTGGGTATATTGCACGCCACGTAAATTACCTTTTTGCGCTACCGTTTCGCCATAGATATAATCATCAAACCAGTTGTGATAGACATGCACATGGTAATCCAGTTTATCCCCTTCATAATGCAGACCTAACTCGAGATTATTTGAAGTTTCTTTATCGAGATCAGGATTACCTAGTTCATAGGTATTGGTCGCAAAATGCAAGCCATCAGCATAGAGTTCTTGAGCTAAAGGCAAACGCTGCTGATGTGATCCCACTACAGAAAGTTTGTAGTCCGGTGCAAATTCCCAGTTGGCAGCAGCGGATGCAGAGACACCAGTCCCCGAATAATCTTTCTGATCCGAATCTACTTTCACTTTTTGATGATCGACACGCGCACCAAGTTCAACATGCACATCGCCAAGTTGCTTATGCTCTAAAGCAAAAAGACTGAATTTGTCAGTTTTTGTGTCCGGCATCACGACACCTGAACTATGAACATGATGTTCTTCATCGTCCTCATCGCCATCTTCATGATGGTCATGCTCTGATGCGGCAAGATTAATTTTTTGCTGTGAAATCTGGGTTCCAATCACCCCTTCCCAGCCTGCAACTGGCACATGCACCAACTCTAAACGGCCGTCATAACCTTTGCTTTTAAAGTTACTAATGACTTCACTTTCTTCAAGTTCATTGTGTTCATAATCGGTAATGCTGGCATGTGCACGTAGTTTTTCAACACCGGCAAAAGGCTGTTCCAGTTCGGTGCGTACTTCATAGCGTTCAGATTTTAAATCTACCCATGGTCCACCATGCTCTTCATGGGCTGGTGCATCTGGGTCAGGTGTTGGACAACCATGAAAATGATCACCATGTAAAACACAACCATGATATTCATGACTATGCCCTGGTAAGCCATACTGATCCTGACGGTTGCTATAAGACAGACCGACAAAACCACGATCATGAATCCATGATCCGCCAATATTGACTGTTTGCCCTTCAGCAAAAGTATTGCCCACACGACGTTCTTTTTCTAATTCGTCATCATGCTCATGAAAATAATCCGGTGCAATATAATCATTGGCTTTACGTTTTGAGCCTTCTACACGCAAAGCAAAGTTTTCACCAATACCCGCTGTTACACCAGCACTCGCCAGTTTTTCATCACTGCCGCTGTTATAACGCAGGCCGACTGTACCTTCCAAACCATCTTCAGGCATTTGAGTTGGGATTTTTTGATCAGTGACATTGACCAGACCACCCACTGTTCCTGCTGCATAGAGCAACGTCGATGGCCCACGAATCACTTCGACCTGTTTTGCCAAAATCAGATCGACGGTGACGGTGTGATCTGGAGATAACGTGGAAACATCGGCTGTCTCTGAAGCATGCTGCAAGACTTTGACACGTGGCCCATCTTGTCCACGAATCACCGGACGGCTGGCCCCCGTACCAAACTGGTTAGAATATACGCCCAGTTCATCTGCCAATGCATCTCCAATGGTGGTTGCACGTTCAGACAAGGCTTTCTGATCTACAACATGATCCGCTACCGCAAAGTCCGCTGCAGTCTGCACCAATGGATGAGCTTGCACCTGAATGGTGTCCATGGTCTGCACGGGAATGGAAGATGAGGTCTGTTCTGCAAAAACTGTAGGGGCAGCTACAGCAAAAATTGAAAGTGTTATTAGATTCTTAGGGAAGGACATGACTGAAGCTCAAATTCACCATTTTGGATGAATGTTATAATATAACATTTCATTGTTTTTGCAATCCTTTACGATAATCCATCGCATATTTTATTAGAATGTGTTTTCTGGTTATTTTCATCTTTAAAAAAACTTTTATGCCCTTTACCCTGTCTCATGCTGTACTTGCGCCACCTCTTTCACGTTTAAGCGGAAACCGGCTTCCGATTGCTGCATTGGCGATTGGCTGTATGGTGCCCGATTTACATCGTCTGTTTAGTTCCAGCAATTCGAATGTTACGCATTTATGGTCCTCGCTGATTCATCCAGACCTGTGGATCGGGTTGGGCTTTTGTGCAATCTGGTATGCTCTATATCGGCCAGCCATTTACCGCTTTGTCGGAATTCAGCATGATCTAAATATTCACACTCTCATTTCAGCATTCAAGTTTTTTCTGGCAGTTTGTCTGGCGGTGATCATCGGTACTGCCACGCATTTAATCTGGGATGGTTTGACTCATGTAGACTTTCGTACTTTTGCTTTTCATGATTTTCTAGCACGACCATTTCAGCTTTTTGGACACAGTTATCCGCTGCATCGAATTTTACAAATCGGCACTTCCTTTCTGGCCTTACCGTTTATGCTGTGGATGAGCGTGCATTACTATAAAAAGCATCAGCAATATCTGGCAGTGAACCTGAAAATCAAAGCTTATGCCTGCGGATTATTGCTGTTTTCGATATTCACTGGCCTATTTTCAGTCTGGGATTATGCACGTTATATCTCTACAGAAGTCTGGCAATCCGATCTGTACTATTTTACCGGCCGTTCCATCAATCAATTCAGTCAGGGTTTTCTGATCACCTTTAGTCTGGGCTGTTTGCTGTTTTTATTTTTAGATCGCGATCGCCGGATGGGCTAAGCAAAGTGCTGGCTTTTATCTCATTCACTTTAAAATGATATTGTTTTTGACCCAAGTTCTTGTGACAACATGCCCAAAGAGGCATAATCCTACCTCTACTCAAAGCGGTACGCTGTTTACGTATTCGCTGACCTTAACCCATATAGTTGGATTTCTAACGCTATGATGCGAACTCATTACTGCGGTTCTTTAACCGAAACTCAAATTGACCAGACTGTAACATTATGCGGCTGGGTTCACCGTCGCCGTGACCACGGTGGTGTGATTTTCCTTGATATGCGTGACCGTGACGGTCTTGTTCAAGTGGTTATTGACCCGGATACCCCTGAAGCATTCGCAACTGCGGACAAAGTACGTTCAGAATTCGTATTAAAAATTACAGGCCGTGTACGTCGCCGTTATGAAGGCACAGAAAATGCCAATATGGTGAGCGGTCAGATCGAAGTTTTGGGTAAAGAAATTGAAGTTCTTGCTCAGTCAGACACTCCGCCATTCCCTTTGAATGACGAAAACACCAATATTTCTGAAGAAATTCGTTTGAAATACCGTTTCCTGGATATCCGTCGTCCAGAAATGTTAGATCGTTTACGCTTCCGTTCTAAGTTAACCAACCTGATTCGTAACTACTTCGAAGACAATGGTTTCTTAGACGTTGAAACACCAATTTTGACTCGTGCTACTCCTGAAGGCGCACGTGACTATTTAGTACCAAGCCGTGTATCTAACGGTAGCTTCTATGCGCTTCCACAATCTCCACAGCTATTCAAACAGTTGTTGATGGTGGGCGGTATTGATCGTTACTACCAAATTGCTAAATGTTTCCGTGATGAAGACTTACGTGCGGATCGTCAGCCAGAATTCACCCAAATCGACGTTGAAACATCGTTCATGAGTGACGATGACATCATGGATTTGATGGAAACTTTAACCGTGAAGATGTTCAAAGAACTTCTAAACGTTGAGTTTGATAAATTCCCACGCATGACCTACAACGATGCAATGCGTGACTATGCATCTGACAAACCAGATATGCGTATTCCTTTGAAACTGGTTGACGTTGCAGACTTGATGCAAGACGTTGAGTTCAAAGTATTCGCAGGCCCTGCTAAAGATCCTAAAGGCCGTATCGTTGCGCTTCGCGTACCGGGTGCTGGTTCACTTCCACGTAGCGCGATTGATGAATACACCAAATTTGTAGGCATCTACGGTGCACGCGGTTTGGCTTACATCAAAGTCAACGAACTTGAAAAAGGCATCGAAGGTCTTCAATCTCCAATCGTGAAATTCATCGAGCCAATCGTGCTGGATCTATTGAAACGGGTTGACGCTGAAAATGGCGACATCGTATTCTTCGGTGCAGACAAAGCCAAAGTTGTAAACGATGCTATGGGCGCGCTTCGTGTGAAGATCGGTCATGATATGAAACTTGCAACTTGTGAGTGGGCACCACTTTGGGTTGTTGATTTCCCAATGTTCGAAGAAACTGATGATGGCAAATGGACCTCTGTTCATCACCCATTCACGCTACCAAAATCTAGCGTAGAAGAAGTGAAGAACAACCCAGGCGCTGCGCTTTCTGTGGCTTACGATATGGTATTGAACGGTACTGAAATCGGTGGTGGTTCACTGCGTATTCATAACCTTGAAATGCAAAAAGCGATCTTTGAAGCATTAGGTATTGGTGAAGAAGAAGCGGAAGAGAAATTCAGCTTCTTATTAAATGCATTACGTTACGGTGCTCCTCCGCATGGTGGTTTGGCATTTGGTCTTGACCGTCTGGTAATGCTCATGACTGGCGGTGCTTCGATTCGTGACGTGATTGCATTCCCGAAAACCAAGACTGCCGAATGTCCATTGACTCAAGCGCCAGCACCAGTTGAATCAAACCAACTGCGTGACCTTGGTATTCGCTTACGTGAAAAACCAAAAGCTGAATCTCAAGAATAATTCTTGAAGTTTTAAGTGAAAAAGCCCTGCCTCGTGCGGGGCTTTTTTGTAAGATTGAGTCGCATCTGGAACAGTGGCATAATAGCCACAGTTTTCAATCTAAGGTAATTAGCAATGGCTATGCGTCCTGCAGTTCGTAATCGCAGCATTATGCTTATTGTATTTTCAGTGGTTCAATGGCTGTTCATGCGCTATATCCTTGCCAACAACCTGTTCAACCTCGATACCAATGACCGTATTGTGTATTTTTGCCTGAGCAGTATTTTAGGCGCCCTGCTGATTTTTGTAGGTTTGATATATATGGTGCTGAAGGGCAATCCGGACAAAGACCTATAATCTGACCATCTGGATACCATGTACACCCTACTTAAAAATTTCTCCAAGCTTCCACTAAGATTCATTCAAAATCTTGCGCAACTGGCTGGATCTCTTTTGTATTTCAGCCATTCTTCTGCACGCCGAGTGACTGAGATTAATCTAGCCTCTGCTTATCCTGAACTTTCTGAATCTGAACGGGCTAATTTGACCAAAAGCAGCCTGAAAAGTCAGTGCATGACCTATGCGGAATCAGTCAAGATTTGGGGGTCATCACCAGACTATGCGCTGTCTTTAATTCGAGAGGTGCATGGCGCAGATCTATTTATCCAAGCTTTGCAAAATCCTCAGGGCTGTTTGGCCGTGGTGCCTCATTTTGGTACTTGGGAACTTTTAAATGTCTGGGTGAATCAGCACACCTCTCCTGTGATTATGTATAAGCCCAGCAAGAATCAGGATATTGACCGGTTTATGCTTGAAGCTCGGCAACGTCTGAATGCCACACTAGTGCCTACAGATGATTCTGGTGTGCGTGCTTTATTTAAGCATTTAAAACAGGGTGGTTTTTCTGCAATTTTGCCGGATCATGTTCCTAAAGAATCGAGTGGAATCTATTCTTATTTTTATGGTCAAAATGCGCTGTCCTCTACGCTTCTTTCCAAACTGGCAGCTAAAACCCAATGTTCTGTGGTTGGACTCAGTTGTTTAAGATGCGATGATTTATCCGGCTATGATATTATTGTGACCCAACTTTCTGACGATATTTTATCGAAAGACCTACAGCTTTCTGTTGACACCTTAAATAAAGAAATGGAGCGCATGATTAATGTCGCTCCAGAACAGTATTTGTGGGGGTATAAGCGGTTTAGGAAAATAATTGATGAAAGTAATATTTATCAATAAATTTTAATTATTCAATTAAATCACTTAAAGTTAACTTAATATCGATTCCTAACTTTGTTGTTCGTGCATTAACTTCATTATGTCGTTTAACAATCTTTTTAGTACTTTTTGACAGTAGAGAAGAACGCATTATCCATTGATAAATTGAATTTCTTTGCTCATATTTCTGTATCCAACGCTTATCTCTACTTGCTTGTAATTGTTCAATACTAGGTTGAATCTTATCCCCATATAAATTACGAGATGTATCAAAAATAAATGTATAGTTTGGTGGTAGCTTTTTTAATGTAATAAGGCCTGCATCATGCCACTCATCAACCAAGTTTTGTAAAATAATCTGATCCCAAATAGTTGGATTTTGCAACATACGCTTCTCCCATTCATCCATCAGAGAATGTGCATTTTTAGTGTCATTTATAAAAATAGTACTACTAATTAAACGCTTCTTATCTATGTAATGTACTGCAATATCTTCTTCAATTGCATTGAAGTATGGCCGGATATCCTCAAGAATTATAGCATCAGCATCAACAAATAAAAGTGGGCCATGAGTTTCACGACGCATTTGCGAAATAAACACAGGCTTAAATGCAATAATGGTTTGCCAGTCATCTTTTGAAAATTGCTTTAATAGAATATGAATATTAAATTTTTTTGCTGATTCAGCTAAAATTTGAGCATGCTTCGTATATAGTTTATCATCTGTATGAAAACCAAAAACTGTCAACATTAAGAATCCTTTTAATTTTCTACCAATTTAAGTTTAAAATCATAGATAAAAGTGTGATAAAAAACTATAATTTTAAATTTTTTTCGTAATTATATAACAATATAATACACATAAGTTATTGTAATTTATTTAAAAACCAAAGAAGTCATTGAAATAAATTCGATTATTTTATTCAAGTTTTAATTATAATAGAATAAATAAAAAACATAGTAAATCTTATGTAGTCTTTGTTTTAATATACATTATCATATCACAAAATAATTGATAAAAATGAGTCTCAAAACAATCAAAATTTTTATAGGCTGTGACCCAAACAACTGTGATTTAGAACAAATGATGGTTTTAGACTACAGCATTAAAAAACATACCCAGCAGCCTGTAGAAATTATTTGGATGCAACTTTCGCGTGATCCTTCTAGCTATTGGTATTCTGATCCGAAATCGAATCAAGGATGGAGAACAGAAAACTGGGCGACACCTTTTTCCGGATTTCGGTGGGCTATTCCAGAGTATTGTCAATTTCAAGGTAAAGCCATTTACATGGATACAGATGTCATTGTACTCGATGATCTTGCACTACTCTGGGAACATCCTATTGAAGCCAATGCTATTGTGGCAGCCAAGGGGGGGGGAAGCTCAGCCCGTTTATGCACTTGTGTCTGGGATTGTGAAAAGGCCAAACATTTTCTTCCTAGAATTGAGGAATTAAAAAGTAACCCTGCCAGTCATCAAAGTCTGATGAGCCAAATTCAAAAAGAACCGTCATTGGTTCAAGCTTATAATGATCATTTTAATTGCATCGATGGTGAAAATCTAAGTATCAACGAGATTAAAATTTTGCATTATTCCGATATGGGCACCCAGTTTAGTCACAAATATTCAATTCCTCGTCTTCAACACAATAATTCAACACATTGGTTTGATGGCGAAATTATTCCTCACCCCCGAGCGGACCTGACAACACTTTTTGACCAATACTATCACGAAGCCCTTTCTGCCGGATACCAACTTGAGGACTATACAATTACACCCTACGGAAAATTTCACAAAGCATCTCAAAAAAAATACTCGGGCAATAACATTACTCGGTCAGAAACATCCCAGCCTTGGTTTAAGAGGCTCCTGAGCAAGTTTAAAACCAAGCGTGATTCATTTAATTTAGATCATTAACCCTCTAAGCAACTGAATCATCTTATCAATTAGATTATTCTCAAATAAACTTGATATAACTCATAGAAATAAGCTATGAAAGAGACAAGAATATGTGTGGTTTAATTTTCAATCATTTCGTTCGAAATTTGACAAAATATACCTATAAACTTTTAAAACCGAGTACTTACAAACACAACAGACGCTATTGGCCTTTTTACCGCGTGGTTCGTAATGCATCCGGTCAAATTGATCAAGTTTTTTTTAGGAATACCTTAATTGCAGACCATACGCTTAACTTAAAGAATAAACATTCAAAATGTATGCTGATCGCAACAGGACCATCGATTAAAAAGATTCCTGATAAATTTTTTAAATATGAGAAACTGGACTATATTGGCGTCAATGGAGCAATCGCTTTGAATGAGGTCACTTTTCAACACTATGTCATTATTGATCATGATTTTGTACAAAATCGTTTTGATCTCGTTGAGCGGGTTTTAGACACAGCATGCAATTTTTTCACCACCGCACGTTGCTTAGACTATATTCTAAGAAAAGTAAAAATCGAACAGATTCGTTGCCAATTTAAAATTATTGAAATCACGAGTAACTGTAAAAATGAACTTTTTATGGGAAACACTATTCATGTTGATGAAAAAGTTAAGAGTAATTACTTCTACAATGGTTTTGGCTTTTCTACACATATGTATGACACAGTATTTGACTACTATACCGTGGCTTATACCGCATTACAGATTATGTCAGGATTAAATTACCAACATATCTATATTGCAGGTGTGGATATGAATAACTTCGACCTACCACGATTTTATGAAACTTTAGATGTAAAACAACCTACCTTATTAAACCAGCACACCCAATCAATCATAGCGGCATTTGAAACAGCAGCCTATTTCTTTGAAAGTCAAAAAGTGTCTGTTTATAATCTTTCACCCCATAGTATTATCAAATCATTTAAGAAATTAACGCTCGAACAAGACACCATCCTCTAAGTGGTTCAGATCATCCAACCTGATAGAGCGTTAAGATAAGGTTTTACTCTGATCATCATGGAAATCTAGCAGTGAATCTTGAAAATACATTCCTTTTTCATAAAATTCGCCTATATGTTTACGCTCTTTACCGGCAAATTTAATCAATTTAGGGTATTCACCTGAATGATGATTGATTGCCATTTCAATTAATGTTTTTTCTTTGACCCATTTATTTTTTACCTGATAGTAAAAGGCATTTTGATCACAATCAATTAAAGTAATACTAGGCAATGCTTTCAGCATAATCACCTGACACACCACATAGGAAATCAGGTACTCTAAATTACTAATCTTTTGAAATATTCTCTCATAATTTGGCACAGTACGTTTAATTTCATTGATATATGTTTTAGGGCCAACCTGCATGGCGTTCACCAACTCATCAAACCAATCTTTAAAAAACCTATTGTTAGGAGTCGTTGCTAAAAGCCAATTCTCGATGACTGGAGAATCAATATTGGTAGTGTTTTTTTTACGATAATAGGCAAAACTTTCGGTCTGATTTTGAGAAACCAACTCTTGAATCCAATCTAAATTTTCATAAACGATAATACTTGCATCTAACCAGATTCCTCCATAAACATAAAGTAATTTAAATCTGATTAAATCAGCTTTATGCTGAGGTAGATGAATATTTAAAGAATCAAAATCTATCTGTATAAATTGATCAACAGTTGTTGGTGTTAAAAAATGAACCTCATAATTTGCATTTATTAGCTTTATATTTTCTATGCATTTTTCCACAAATAATGGTACATCCCCCTCCCAATACAGCCAAATCAGCTTAGGTATTTTAACTTCTTCTGGCTTTGGATTAAGCGTAATCATATTTGCGTAATTATGAATTTTTAAATTCGTGCCTCTAATCTTGTAAAAATACATGATATAAAACTTAAGCATATAATAAGTTTTTTTAAATATTTTCATCTAAATTATTTCCAACATGCTCATTGATTTATTCCTTTAATGATAAATATTCAATTATTAAGATATTCGATGAATTTTAAGAATTTAGCAGATATTTTAGTGCATGATAACGATCACGCCACATACGCTTCTGCTTTTTAAAGCCATATGATTTACTACGATTTTCAAGCATTTTTCGAGAAATCCCCTGAGTAGCAACCGTTCCCAAAATATCACTATCGACCCCTGCTGGCTTCACTAGTGGTGGCCAAATCCCTAAACCTTTGCCATTTTGACTTAACCAAGACTGGAAGAAGATATCAACCGGCATATTTATAGTTTTGCCTGCCTCAACAAAAGTCTGTGCTCCCTGCCGCGACCAGATTAACCCTAAGCCACGAATTGGGAAATAAAAAGCATGCCATAGACTTATATCCCCTATTTGCGTAATATCTTTTGCTAGTTTTTTCTTTTTTGAAGCAATATTAATAAGATACCAGTTTAAATCTTGATGTTGGTGCAAATATTCAATGATGCTGTCAATTTTAATCTTAAAGTCACTATTAATTTTAAGGTCATCTTCCAGAACCACTAAATAATCTGCATCAGTGGCTAAAAATTTTTCAGCACATCCATAATGACTTAAATAACAACCTAACTCGGAATTCATTAAACTACGACCTAATACCTTATTAGTTTGATCGTCATTATAATTTATGAATTCAGAGAGTGCTTTACCCCGACCATCATAAGCAGCAAAACGTTCAAACCTCCAGCCCACACTATTAAGCTGCTGAGTTGCTGCAGCTAGACGCTCATCACTTCCGTCTAAATTAATTAAATAAGTTACAACTTTCATGATTAACTCTTAATGCTGAATAGATAGAGGTAAATAGTTTTTAAATTTAGCAATTAAAGCAAAAGATACCTTTTCTGCTTCTTTTGGATCAAATTGATCTAAACTCTGAATACAACCGAATTTAACAGCTGGATTATTCAGGTCTGATAAAAATGTAGATACTAAAGTCTCATTTTTTAAGTAAGCGATATTTATATCATCACACAATATTGTTTTTTCTTCTCGAATTTTTAAATGATTATTCAGCCCTACTGGTAAAAATTGAAAAGCACTTCTAAAACGATGCTTAATCTGTTGAGTTAACGTTGTAGGGTATTTTTGAAAATAATTTTGTAGTACATCACGATCCAATATATGGGGACGATGATGAATTTCATAATATTTATTAAATCCACATAATTCAGCACTAAGCATTTGAGCAATTGTATATTTAGGCTGTAAAGGTTTACCAAAATATTTATTAAGACCTTTACGTAAATTAAATTTTGCTTTAATTAAGGAGTTATTTTCCCAATGTCCATAGACTTTTATCTGGTCACCAACTAAAAAATCATCTAATTCAGATGAGGCATTAAAGAAGAAATCATCATTCAAATAAATAAAATACTTTGATAACCCTGGAATATTCCAAAGCATAGTTTCAATACTTAAAGAATTAAATGTAGGCAAGTATTGCTCATGACCAGCAAATATTGTTCTATGATCAATTATTTTTATCTGCTCAGGAGCACATAATCCCTGTTCGAAAAAATCATGAATATGTGCAGGCTGCTGTTCATCCGTAATAATATAAATTGTTCCAAAATAGGGAACATATTTAAGAATTGAAGCAATTGAAAAATAGATTTCATCATTACTAGCAAATCGAGTTTCTTCTGCTGAACCTTTTACGATATTAGTAGATTGAAACTGTTGCCTTTTAAGTCGATGCTTTACATCATTGCCATCGACCCACGCAATAACAAAATCTATTTTTTCCATAATACTTCTAATCAACAATTAGCTTGAATAAACTCTATAACTTACTGCCAAGCGTCCTTAATCCACTGCGATGGCAACACATAACGATACCATTTACCACCCCCACCATTCACTGCATCTGGCGGATTAATTTCACCGTGGAATACAATAATTTTAGCGCCTTCAGGTTTCACAGGGGGCTTAAAGTAAGCCATCGGGATTTTTTGCAGGCAATGATACTTATAGCTCTTGCACCAACTTTCTGGCCAATAGGTCTGTTTACCTTCACGGTCTACATACCAAGACAAATAGGCTTGCTCATTACGGAATTTTTTACGGATTTCATCAAAGTTTTCACGGAAATAAGGTAACAGACCTGGGAAAGCACCCAGTTTAAACCGGTAAACCGAACTGTTACCGGTAATACGCCACGGCCGTTTCCAGTCATGGATAATCAGAAAGTCGCCCGGATAGGTAAAGAACTCATCGATATTATCGACAATCACCACGTCAAGATCGAGGAAGAGTGCATTCCCCTCCAAGCCATACAGATCTGGCTCAAAAGTAGACAGCTTGTTCCAGCCACGCTCAGGCGCACCTTCAGGCAATGCCAGAGGTGGAATAGGGAAACATTGTACTGCAGGATCAATGCCTTCAGTACGATCCGTCAGACAGACCATTTTAAAGTCGACTGTCGTATGTCGCTTAACCATATTGTATAAACGATTGACGTATTCCGAACCGTATTTGGTTCCCCATTTCATACAAATAACGATGTTACTCATTGCGTATGCCTAAGCTCATCTTAAAATCTTCTTGATGGTGAATATGATGACATAAGTTCGGCAGAATAAGTACATCAGTTAAAAAAAACCTCTCAAATGAGAGGTTTTTTCAATCAGTAAATTCTGAATTACTTCACATACGTTAACCAGTGTGCATATTTCGGGTCTTTGCCCTGAACTGCATCAAAATAAGCTTTCTGGATTTGTGTGGTGATTGGACCACGTACACCTTCACCAATCTGACGATCATCGTATTCACGAATTGGTGTTACTTCTGCAGCAGTACCGGTAAAGAATGCTTCATCTGCGATGTAGAACTCATCACGGGTAATACGACGTTCAATTACGTCATAACCCAGGTCTTTAGCAATCGTAATAATGGTTTGGCGGGTAATACCATCCAGCGCGCCACCTGCGATATCAGGCGTATGAATCACGCCATCACGCACCAGGAATACGTTTTCGCCAGAACCTTGGCATACATAGCCTTGTGGGTCGAGCAGCATTGCTTCGTCATAACCTGAATGCGCCACTTCCTGATGTGCAAGAATCGACAGCGTGTAGTTACCTGATGCTTTGGCCTTACACATAGTGACGTTCGGATGATGGTGGGTAAATGAAGACGTTTTTACGCGAATACCCTTCGCCATTGCTTCTTCACCGAGGTAAGCACCCCAGCTCCATGCCGCAACTACGGCATGAATGGTATTGTCAGTTGCAGCAATACCGAGTTTTTCAGAACCAATAAAAATAATTGGACGTAAATAGCAAGACGCTAATTTGTTTTCACGAACAACATCAATTTGAGCTTGCTCTAATGCTGCTTGATCAAATGGAACTTTCATTTGATAAATTTTTGCAGAATTCAACAAACGCTTCGTATGTTCTTTTAGACGGAAAATAGCCGTTCCATTCGGGGTTTCATAAGCACGGACGCCTTCAAACACACCCATGCTGTAATGCAAAGTATGTGTTAATACGTGAGTTTTTGCCTCACGCCAGTCAACTAGTTGTCCATCTTGCCAAATGAAACCATCACGATCAGCCAAATTCATGCCACAAACTCCAATTTCTCACAATTATTCACTATCCAGTGCAAAGTCTGCACTTGGATCAATCAGTCTTTGCCATAACTTGCAAACGGTCATTCGGGTATCGTGCCAGTCGCTTGCAGACACTTGCATGGATTGATTTGCAAGGGCTAAGCGATGGCTCTCGGCGCGTTCACGGAGATAAGCTTGAATCAGAGCAGTCGCATCGTCGCTGGATAAGCAACCTGATTTTGCGGCATCCTCAAGAATTCGTACATTGTCGGAGAAATGGGCGAGATCTTTATTCGTCCCACTCCAAGCCAACACCGCATACTGTGCCATAAATTCGATGTCTACGATACCACCTGCATCTTGTTTTAAATGAAAAATACCATCTTTTTTTTGCTCTTTAGAAGAACCGAGATGCTCCTTCATTTTCTGACGCATTTTCAGTACTTCTGCCCGTACATAATTTTCATCGCGAGGCTGAATCAAAATATCCCGGCGTAAGACTTCGAACTTTTTTCGCAAGCTCATTTCACCCGCAATCGGACGGGCTCGCACCAGTGCCTGATGCTCCCATAGCCAGGCACTTTTGAACTGGTATTGTTCAAAGGCTTTTAAACTGGTCACCAAAAGCCCAGCTTCGCCCGATGGACGCAATCGGGTATCGACTTCATATACACGTCCATCCAAGGTTTGCGTGGTCATCAGTGACATAAACTTTTGTGCAACCCGCATGGCAAATTCAAAGCCACTGATCGGCTTAAGTCCATCGGTATCGGCCTGTTCACCCATATAGTGAATAAACACCAGATCCAGATCCGAGCCATAACCCAATTCAATTCCACCGACTTTACCATAACCAATGACTGCAAAAGCCGTATGCTCGACTGAACAGCGCTGCCCTTCTGCATCCAGTGGAAAACCATGCTTTTTTGCCACAATCTGATAGGCCAGATGCAGCACTGCATTCACCGATACTTCAGCAATATCGGTCAAGGCATCGGAAACTTTCATTAAAGGACTTTCAGCCAGCACATCACTGGCGGCAACGGCCAGAACATTAGATTTTTTAAACAGGCGCAAAACCCGCATCTGGTCTTCGACCTGGTCAATTTCAATCCGTAAAAGCTGCTGGCGCAAGGAATCTTCCAGATCCTGACGTTTTGGCAATTCAAAATCCATCGACAGGAATTCATCCAGTAGCACCGGATAATGGGTCAGTTCTTCACAAATCCATGGGCTGACCGTGGCCATCTTCACCAGTCGCTGTAACGCCCCTTTACTCTCAATTAACATCACCAGATATACCGTACGGCGCATTACTGATTCCACCAAGGGCATCAGTCGTACCAGTGCGGTCTGCGGATCCTCTGACTGTAAAACTGCTTCGATTAAATGTGGCCAAAAAGCTTTTAAACGCTGCACTGCTTTGGCTGGTAATTTTTTTAAGGCATGCCCATTCCAAAACTCATAGACAAGATTCTTTGCATTCTCGTCCAAAACTTCTTTGAGTTTCTTTTCCAACTGGGAAAAACTTTCAACCAAGGTGTCAGGACCATTTTCCTTAATTAAATGATCAAACTGATACATAACTTTGTCACGTTTCTCATTGAGATATGCCATAAAGCTATCCCAATTAGCAAAACCAAGCGTGTCCGTTATACGCGCCCTTAACTCTGGCTCAGTCGGTAGTGATTGCGTTTGCTGATCATGCAGTGCCTGAATCGCGTGCTCGACCCGACGCAGGAATAAGTAAGCATCTTCCAGATCCTGCACCGCCTGTTCATCCAGTAACTCGGCATCATCCAGATGATTCAGATTCACCAGACACTGCCGATCCTGCAATTCAAGTTTGGCGCCGCCGTAAATCAACTGAAACACCTGCACGATAAACTCGACTTCGCGAATACCACCGGCTCCGAGCTTGATATCATCTTCAATATTACGGCGCTGTACTTCGCGCTCGATCATAGCTTTCATTTCGCGCATGGCTTCAAAAGCGCTGTAATCGACGTACTTGCGAAATACAAATGGACGGGTCATCTCCAGCAGCTCATCGCCTTCCGGACTTGGATTGACAATACGCGCTTTAATCCAGGCATAACGCTCCCATTCACGCCCATGCTGGCTCAGATATTTTTCCAAGGCCGCGTGGCTAATGGCCAGCGCCGAACCATCGCCCCAGGGACGGAGGCGCATATCCACCCGGAATACAAAACCATCCGCCGTGATCTGATCCAGCAAATGAATCAGTTTCTGTCCCCACAGGATGCAAAACTGCTGCACATCAATACATTTGCGCCCATCGGTTTCACCCTGCTCATCGAAGGCAAAAATCAAGTCGATATCACTGGAAAGATTGAGTTCTTGGGCGCCGAGTTTGCCCATCGCGATGACAATCAGATCCTGGACTTTTCCGTTATAGCCAATCGGCTGGCCATACTTGGCAGCGACCGGAATACGGGCAAAATCTTTCGCCGCACAGATGCAGGCATCGGCAAAATCGGAGAGTTCTTGAGTGAGGGTAATAACATCGGTGAGTTGATTGGCATCCTGCCAGATCCAGCGAAACATCAAACGAGCCCGCAGAATACGCATTGCGCGCATCCACGTTGCTTCATCGCTTATATTCAGGATGCAGTGCTGCACCAGCTGATCAATATATTCCCGACTGAGTGAGCCTTGAAACTGATCAATTGCATAATCCTGTTCCAGTAAACTCTGGTGATTGGCCAATACCTGTTCGGTATATTGGCTAGCTCTTAAGGTTTTCTGCAATTGTGCCGCATTCATCACTCAACTCTTCCCCTGAAACATTCTGCTTAGTTTTGACATACTCCCACCACTTTCACGATGTTCAAGTGGGGGATTCTAAAAGTAAAAGCTCTTAGGTGACTTCCTCACGGATTTCACTTGCTTTCTGCTTCGCAAGGCGACCTTTACCGCATCCACCCTCCACAGACAAAACGGTATGTCCTACCGCCAAAATATTGCGAGAAGCATTAATATCTGCATTCTCGCCAAAGCTACACTCGACACAACTAAAGTTTGCTTGAGTAAGCCTATTTTCTTTTGCAACGTGACCACATGAACTACAAGTCTGACTTGTATATTTAGGGTCAACTTTAACGAGTAAACCACCTCGCCATTGCTGTTTGTACACCAACATATTAACAAGCATTGACCAACCTTGATCCAGGATTGATTTATTTAAGCCGGACTTGGCTTTAACATTCTTTCCTTTTTTCTCGATTGAGCCTTTCGCTGACTTCGACATATTGGCTACTTTTAAGTCCTCAACTACGATCATTGCGTGGTTTTTGCTGAGCGTTGTGGTGACTTTGTGCAAGTAGTCATGCCGAATATTGGCAATATGATGGTGTAATGTATTGATCTTGAGATTCAGCTTTTTCCAATTTTGACTGAACTTGTTTTTCTTTCTCAGCTTGCGCTGAAGCCTAGCCAACTTTACTTGATTGGCCTTGAAACTATTGATCGGGTCGAATACTTGACCACTAGACGTTGTAATTAACTTTTTAACACCTAAATCAATGCCAACGGCTGATTTTGATGGGTGGACTGGTGCTTCTACTGTGTTTTCAGCACCAAATGACACATACCATTTCCCGACATGCTTTGAGATTGTGACGTTCTTAATCTCACCCACAATATTTTGTGATTTTCTGAATTTCACAACGCCAATGTCATTAGGTAACTTAACTTGGTTGCCTTTAACCCAACAATATCTGCCAAATTGAACAATACGAATGGAATCATAACCATCAGATTTCTTTTTGAATCGTGGCATAAGTGGTCTAAGTTGAACTTCACCACCATCGGATAATTTAAAAAATCGTGGCTTCTTAGCTCTAAATGGTTTTTGCTTTAACTTAGCTTGTTCCTTTTTGTTAAAAAACTTCCCCCAAGCATCACCAAGATCACGAACTTTTTGTTGGAGTGAAACGCCATTTGAGCTGTTTTCTAGAAAAGCACATTCAGGTTTTTTGCGTAATTCAGGAATTTTATTGACTAAATTAACTTTGTTGATTCGCTCATTATTAGCAAGCATCTCGAACGAAACAGCTAAAATTTGATTCCAAACAAAACGTGCAGAGCCAAGCAACTTGTTTAAAACAAGCTCCTGTTCCGCATTAGGCTCAAGCCTAAATTTGTACGCTTTGTTGATCTTCATTTCGCCTTAAATCTATTTAGATACAGAGACTTAATGCAAATTATTCTATCATATTGCACTAAAAAAAGTCGTGAAATTCACCTCCACCCTAATGTTGGGTGGAGTCCTCTTTCACACTAAAGATAGCAGGAGTTTTGTCTCAGTGGGAATGTTTTAGTTTGAAATTTACCTTTTAAGATTGCTCGATATGTACATCTTCAAGCACCAGTGCCTGATGATCATTGGTGACCATCGGTAAATGCACGGTAAAGGTCGTACCCCGACCCTCTTTGGAATCTACAGCAATTTGACCATGGTTCAGGTCAATAAAGCGCTTGCAGAGCACCAGACCCAAACCTGCCCCTTTCTCTTCAGCTGTGCCTCTGACACTCACACCCAAAGTCGGTTTAAACAGATTCTGCATCTGCTCTTCAGTCATGCCCAAGCCAGTATCCTGAATCGTAATCTTGACCTGCTCGCCTTCCATTTCTGCAGCTAAAATCACTTTACCGCCTTGATTCACCGGGGTGAATTTAAGCGCATTCGACACCAGGTTCTGCAAGACAGAGGTAATCATGTTGATATCCGCATGTACCTTGATGTCTTCAGGAATATTATCAACCAGTTCAATTTTTTTATTTAAGGCCAGACTTTTCAGCACACTGCACACAATATTACTGGATTGTTTCAATTCATAATTAATCGGATGATAAATAAAGCGTCCACCCTCTGCCATCGCCCAAGTCAGCAGGCTTTCCAGCAGGTTATAGGTCGATTGTGCATTATCATATAAATAATCCGCGATGCTCTGGATACTGGATTCGTCCAGAGTGTCACGCTCCTGCGCTAGCACTTCGGAAAAGCCCAGTAAACCATGAAATGGTGCACGCAAGTCATGCGCAATAATCTGGAAAAATTTGGTTTTACTGAAGTTGAGTGCGCATTGCTGTTCATATAATTCTTTCAGTTCAGTATGTTCTTGATTGAGCTGAATTCGAATCACTAAACTTTCAGCAAATTGTTTAATAGTGGCAATATCATCCTGATCAAACCCTTCAGTCTGATCATCAAAGAAAATGACCTGTCCAAAAGACACACCGCTACTTGATTTTAAATTAAAGGCGACTAATCTCTGATGCGCTACACCGAGATTTTTCACATAATTTGACAGTTCTGTATAAGCAGGATGCATCTGGTCAATGACATCTGACTGTTGCAGATACGCAGGCAGATTCACGTTCTGCGGGGCGTACAAGGCCCGGAAACCGCGCGGACAGCTGTACCAGACATATGGTTCCGTATGGAAGCCGATAATACTGGTTTTAACGTTTAAAACTTTACGGGCGATCTTACAAAAGGTGTCTAATAGGTTGTTAGAGGTATAGACACCTAAAATGAGAGATATACGGCACGAACTTAATTGCTCCGTATTCTGACCGACCTCTAGCAGTTTTAGTTCCATGTCTGCCTCTCTGAATGTTTATGGAATAAAGAAAACACAGCCGACCAAATTCATACAATCAATAACAAAGATTCTATATTTACTCAACGATGAAAACCCACCTCTAGGTTAAAGGATTTGTTAACCTGTTTCTATCCAGATACATTCTTAACTGCAAGATACTGATATTTAATTGATTAAGAATAACTTGAAAATTTACTATTCGAAAAAAATCTACATAAGTATTTGAAATTAATATATCTCACCTAAAATAAGTATCTTTATTTGTATTTACTGTAACACAGTACCGAATAAAAAATACCCACCATCGCTTTTTACTCTATTTAAAGTAAAAGCTAATGATTTTTCAACTATATAGTTTGACCTTATGATTAAAAACAGATTTTATATCAGGCTTCATCTACCTAATAATGCTCAGAATTAATTTTTAATTTTTTAAAATATCTTAACAATTCTAATGTAAGAAATATTTTAAATATCAGCATTTCAACTAAAAACAGACCCCAAAAACCACTGAGGATTGTAAAGAACTTACATTTATTAACAAATTAATTGTGAAAATTTTGTGTTTTTTATCATCCATGCAATTTTAGAAGCTGGAATAGTAATATTAAGATAGATCACTTATAAACTATGCATATCCAAGTCAAGCCAACCGGATTAAAACAGCTATAAAAAAAGCGGCCTAAAAGACCGCTTTTTTACATGGCTACTTAATTGTCAGAAATCAAGGCCACTTGCTGTACATAGTTAAACAGCTTTAATTTAGAAGCATTTACTTCCTCTTCAGGTGCTTGATTCTTTAAATCACGGTGTACCCGAAGATAATGTTGACGTAAGGTATGACGCTCTGTCGCATTATAGGTTTTGGTAAATTCATTGATGGCCGGATCTCCATCTTTGACAATTCGATCCACCCAACGCTGTAATTGAGCTGTCTTTTTAAGACCTTGTTTGGGTGTTAAATAAGACAAAATTAGCGTTTCATTTTCATTACGTAATAATTTACCAATCCGTGAAAATTGACGACGACGTGCTTCATGTGAACTAATTGCCTGCACATCAAGCAAGGCATCAATCAAACGCTCATCTACGGGTAGGTTTTTAATTTGTTTAGCGCTCAGCTCTGCAAGCTGCGCACCTAAAGCAGCCATACGCTGGACTGCTTTTTTCTGTTCGGTCTTACTTGCGCGTCCCTCTAAAGAATCAAAATCTTCTTCAGTTAAACTGTTCGGTCGACGTGCCACGATTAATCTGCCTCATAAAATTTTGCTGCAAATAGTGCCTGAATTTCAGATAAGGCTTTGTCCTCGTCTGCTCCTTCAATCACTAAGCGTAAAGTTGTTCCTTTGCCTGCACCAAGCATGAGCAATGACATGATATTTTTGGCATCTACCAATTTGTCAGCCTTGCCAATCTGGATACTGGAACGAAATTTGGTGGTAACTTCTATCAGTTTACCAGATGCGCGTGCATGTAAACCCAGTTTATTAATTACGTCAACTGTCGTATCAATCATGACCAGTGCTTCATTTCTCGATGGAGGACTTGAATAGACCATTTTGCCTCAAGGGCTTTTTTTAGTCTATCCACAATATAAACAGAACGATGCTGACCACCGGTACAGCCAATCGACACGGTCATATAATGACGATGCCCTTCAGCAAAGGTCGGCAACCACTTGTCCAGAAAATGATACAGATCATTGAACATATCCTCGACCTGATCGCTCTTTTGTAAAAACGCCTGCACCGGCTGATCTAGTCCTGAAAATTTGCGCAGTTCCAGTTCCCAATGCGGATTCGGTAAATGTCGGACATCAAAGACATAATCGGCATCCAGTGGAATGCCATGCTTATAACCAAAGGATTGCAGAATCAGGATCAGGTTATCGGCCTGTCCAAGCTTGGACAACAAAGTATGTTTCAGATCATGCACGCTTTTATCGGTGGTATCGATATGCACCGTAGAACGCAACTGAATCGGCATCAACAGGATTTTTTCTTCCTGTATACACTGATTCAGGCTTTTAAAGCGTGATGCTAGAGGATGCGGCCGACGCGAAGCACTAAAGCGGGCAATCAGCTCCTGATCCTGCGTGGTCAGATAAATAATATCGACCGAACCATGCTGTTGCAGTTGCTCAAATACATGATCAAATTCTTGTAAATCTGCCCGGGTACTGCGCACATCGACGCCCAGTGCCAGCTGTTCCAGATTATTTTCACTGTCCAGTTTTGCCACGATTTCGGGAAGCAATGCCAAAGGCAGATTATCAATACAGTAATAACCCAGATCTTCAAGCACCTGTAATGCAGATGATTTACCCGAACCAGATTGTCCTGTGACAATTAAAATGCGCTTCATGCATGCTACCCTTTCATCTTAGCCGGCAGTGTATTTAACCTGCAGGTTATCGATCAGACGTGTATTCCCCAGCTTTGCTGCTATAAATAACACAAGATCTTGATTAAACGTATGAATTTTTTGTAATTCTGGAGTGCGGACTTCAACATAATCCACCACAAACCCGGCATCGGTTAAAGTCTGGCGAATCTCCGCCAATACCGTATCCAGCTCCACGCCTGCATGTAATTGCTGTTCAGCTTTTTGCAAGCTTTGATAAATGACCGGTGCGATTGCACGATGCTCTTCGCTTAAATAACCATTGCGCGAACTTAAAGCCAGGCCATCTTCTGCACGGGCAATCGGCACACCAATCACTTCCAGTGGAATATTCAGGTCTTGTACAAACTGACGAATCACCGCCAATTGCTGATAATCTTTCTGGCCAAAGAAGGCGTAATTCGGCTGTACGATATTAAACAATTTAGTGACTACCACCGCCACGCCATCAAAATGGCCAGGACGCTGCAAACCGCATAAATCATTGGTAATGTCAGAAACACTAATATTGGTCAGACGCGGTTTTTTACCATACATTTGCTCAACCGTCGGCGCAAACACGATGTCACAACCAACTTCTGCCAAAAGCTGCTGGTCCTGCTCAAGCGTGCGCGGATAGCTGTCAAAATCTTCATTGGGTCCAAACTGGATTGGATTGACAAAAATACTGACCACCACTACATCACACAACTTACGCGCTTCACGCACCAGATTTAAATGTCCCTGATGCAGATTGCCCATAGTCGGTACAAAACCGATAATCTTGCGATTGGTACGCGCCGGATTTAATGATGCCGCTAAGCCCTGAATGGTGGTTTCTGTTTTCATCTTACAATTCAACCTGAAAAGTTTGTTCTGGTGCCGGGAAAGATCCATCTAAAACTGCAGCATGATACGCTTTAAAAGCATCCAGAATGGCTGTCGCACCCGATTGTTCTTGCATAAAATTACGTACAAATTTTGCAGTGTGGCCAAAGGTCAAACCGAGCATATCCTGAACCACCAGCACCTGGCCGTCTGTGGCTGCGCCCGCGCCAATGCCAATGACCGGAATCTGCGGAAACAGTTCTGTGATTTCCTGGCCAAGCTGTGCCGGTACGCACTCAAGTAGCAATAGTGCAGCTCCCGCCTCTACCACTGCCTTACAGTCCGCAATCAGCTGATCGGCCGCTTCACGAGTACGGGCTTGCAGCTTATAACCGCCAAAGACATGTACCGACTGCGGAGTAAGACCCAAATGCACACACACCGGAATACCGTTACGGGTCAGCACTTGCACGGTATCTGCCAGCCATGCACCACCTTCCATTTTCACCATTTGCGCGCCGGCCTGCATCACGGTTTTCGAGCTTTGTAAGGCATCAGTCAAGGTGGCATAGCTCATAAATGGCAAGTCAGTCATGATAAAGGCATGCTGGTTACCACGGCGTACCGCAGCAGTATGATAAGCCATATCTGCAACCGTGACCGGCAAAGTCGAATCACGCCCCTGAATTGACATTCCCAGAGAATCGCCAATTAAAATGCTGTCCACTTCGGCAATTTCCATGGCTTTGGCCATACTGGCATCATAGCAAGTCAGACATGAAAATTTGCGTCCATCTGCTTTAAAGCGTCTTAAATCACTCAGACTGACCATGAAAATGTTCCTCTATGCTTGAAAGTTCTGTCGAAACTACCATCACTTAAAAATTAAATATTTGCCCAGTTGCTGTCATCGAGTACCGCGAGGGTCGATTGTTTGACGATGTCCAGGTCTTTTAATCTATGTCCATGAACCTGCATTTCAGGATCAATATCCAGAAGTGGAATCAGGACAAAATCACGCTCTAATACTCCAACATGCGGCACAGTTAAGCGTTCATTTTGAATCTGCTCATTGCCGTAGATTAGTAAGTCTAGATCCAGTGTACGTTCGCCCCAATGCCGCAAACGTACCCGACCTGCGTCCTGCTCAAAGGCTTGCAAACGATCCAGCAAGCTTAAAGCAGCCAGATCGGTATTTAACTGCACCACTGCATTCAGATAGTTCGGCTGATCCTGTGGCCCCATCGGTGGACTTTGATACAGATGCGAAGTTTTCACCTGCCCCAAGGTCGCCAGTTTCTGTACAGCTTCTGCCAGAATCTGGCGTGAATCGCCCAGGTTACTGCCCAGGCCAATATATGTCACGATCATTGTGTTGGTCCAAATACCACTTGGCTCAGATCACGTTTTACCCGCTGACGTTTCATAATCGGATGATCTGCGCCAATTTCACCGCTGGCACTGGCTGCCACATGCGACAGAGGTTTCGCCTTGTCTTCAAACTTGGCTTTACGCACCCGACGATTGCGTGGTTCAGGTTCATTCACTAACGGCTCAATCTCGGCAAGATCTTGCTGTTGGGTCAGTTTCTGGTCCAGATGTTCTTCTTGACTCGCCTTGCGACGGCTCTTGGCACGCTGACGGTTATACTGGCTAATGGCCCGTTCTTTCTCGTCACCGCTCATTTGCTGGTAAGCATCCCACCAGCTGCCCATGCCTTGGGCAGTTGCATCGCCTGATTTTTCACGCAGCAGCAAAAAGTCAAAGCCGGCACGGAAACGCGCATGACTGGACAAGGCCTCAATTTGCTGTGGTTTTGGATTCAGCAAACGGGTCTGCATTTCCCAAACTTCACGAATAAAAGTTTCCGCAAAGCGTGGAATAATAGTGCGGGTTGCCTGACGTTTTAATACGTCGAGACCGGCTTGGGCACGGGCTTCGGCCGCTACCACACCTTTATTCAGATAGAATTCACAACGCTCCAGGAATGGCTGCCACAACAATACCGCATAGAAAAATGCCGGATTGATGGTCTTGCCGATCGAAATACGCTGATCGGTATTTTTCGCAGCGCGTTCCATAAATGGCGTAATTTCAGGCTTGATATCTGCAAATAACTGCTGCCAGATGCCGAAATCAATCAGCATTGGCAAGACACGGTTCAGGTGTCCCATGGTGAACAGTTTCTGTGATTCATCATAAAGTCGATGCGGAGAAACATCACGCAGCAACTGGGTCATTTCCGGCGTAAAGACATCCAGAATCGCTTCATCAATATTAAAATTCAGTTTGGCGGCAAAACGTAAGGTTCGCAGCATCCGCACCGGATCTTCTTCAAATCTTAAAGTCGGATCACCGAGTAAGCGTAAGGTTTTGCTGTGGATATCATCCACTGCATTGCAGAAATCCAGCACAATGCTTTTACGCGGCTGGTAGTACATTGCATTGATGGAGAAATCACGGCGGGCAAAATCCTGCTCGATGCTGCCCCAGTTGTTATCACGCAGAATCATCCCCGCGGCCGAGGTCACTGCTTTTTTTGGTGGTGCACGGAAGGTTGCCACTTCAACCAGTTCCCGCCCTGAATAGACATGCGCCAGTTCGAAACGTCGTCCGATAATTCGACAACGCCGTCCGAAAACTTCCTTGACCTGAGCCGGGGTTGCATTGGTGACTGCATCGAAATCTTTAGGATTCAAACCTAACATCAGATCTCGAACACCACCACCCACGATATAAGCTTCATAGCCTGCCTTGTTTAAGGCATCAATCACATCGAGAATATAAGAAGGTAATTGAGCGGTTGATAAACCACATTTTGACGCGCGCAAAGTTTGCAAAAGACGCTGTCTCCTACGTCTGAACGTAAAATTCTAAGATGACGCTAATCATATCGCTTACACGCCTAAAGGGCAATTTGATTATGTCAATCCTGCGAGTCAAATCAATCAGCTAGTCATGATCCATGCTGTCGCCTTACAAGGCCAATTTGGCCTTGTTTTTGGCAAACAATGCCGGTCCAATGCCTTTGACCAGCTGGATCTCTTCAATGCTTTTGAATTTTCCGTTTTTTTGCCGATGTTCAATAATGGCTTCAGCCTTTTTTTGACCAATACCATTTAGCTGCTGTAATTGCTCCACAGTTGCATTATTTAAACTGATTTTATCAGCAGCAGAAGATGCCGATAATGCAGGCTTCGCCAGATAGTGATTGCTTTCTGATGAAGCCGTGGAGGCAGCTTTTTTCTTCAGGCGAGCGTCATGTTGCTGTTGCTGGGTCTTCCATTCCATATAATCGGTCGCAGTTGCATGCGCAGTCCCGATAGAAATAAAGCCCAGCCAGCAACTCAGAAGGAGATTAATCCACGTCGGATCGATTCGATAAGGTATTTTTTTCATGTGCTGCTCTTTGTTTTAATTCTAATTTAGCCTGTTCCCAGAGCTGATCAAGTTCAGTCAGTGACAGCTTTTCCAAGTCTAATTGTTGTAATTGTGCCTGATCTTCCATCAAGGCAAAGCGGGTCCGGAATTTATGGATCGTCCCCAATAATGCCATCTCGCTGGAAATGCCAAGTTTACGGCCAACATTCACCAGAGAAAATAAGCAGTCGCCAAATTCTTCCTGTATTTCATCGGAATCTTCTCCAGCTACCGCTTCTTTTAATTCAGCCAGCTCTTCTTCCAGCTTGGCATAAGCACCCGCCATATCAGGAAAATCAAAACCGATTTTGGCGACATTTTTTTGAATTTCATCGGCCTGTACCAAAGCCGGTGCATATTTAATATCATCCAGACGTGAACGCGGCTTGCCCTGCTTTTCTTGCTGTTTGATTTCTTTCCATAGCTCAGACACATCTTCTGGGCTGAGCTGCGCAAACTGTTCCGCCTGAAATACATGTGGATGACGACGAACCAGTTTATCGGTAATGGCCTGTACGACATCCTGAAAATCGAAAGCCCCCTGCTCGCTATACATTTGCGACTGGAACACCACCTGTAACAGCAAATCACCCAGCTCATCGCGGACATCGTCGACTTTTCCAGAGCGGACTGCTGCTTCGACTTCGTAAGCTTCCTCAATGGCATATTTAGTCAGAGATTCAGGGGTCTGTTGCTGATCCCATGGACATTTTTCACGTAATTCGCGAATGACCTTGAGTAGTTGTTCCATATTCAAAAACCTCTTTTTTACCAAATAGTCGCGTCAATCTGCCAGTTTCTTGTTATGCTCAAAAAAAAGACAATAAGGAGATCAGGCACATGCACAGTATATTGATTAGTGGTGCAGCACAAGGAATTGGTGCCGCGACAGCCGCCCTATTTTACCAGCACGGCTACAAGGTGGGCATTTATGATGTTCAGGTGGAGCAGGCAGAACAACTGGCCCAGCAATTGGGCGAACATGCCAAAGCCGGCTTTCTCGATGTGGCTGACTATGCTTCCTGGGAAACAGCTTTAGCCGAATTTTCAGCTTGGGCAGGTGAAATCAATATTCTGGTCAATAATGCCGGGATCTTATATTCAGGGCCTTTTGAAGATACCACCATTGCGGCACATCATCGGACTCTGGATATTAATGTCAAAGGGGTCATGAACGGCTGTCATGCCGCTTTCCCTTATTTAAAAGAATCTTCATTTGCCCGCATCATTAATCTATCTTCCGCTTCGGCGATTTATGGCCAGGCCGATTTAAGCAGTTATTCCACCAGCAAGTTTGCAGTGCGTGGCCTGACTGAAAGTCTGGATATTGAGTGGCAACCCTATGGGATTCGAGTCTTGGATGTCATGCCGCTTTTCGTCAGTACGGCCATGGTCAAAGATATGCAGGCAGAAAGCATCAAAAAGATGGGCGTGCATTTAAAAGCAGAAGATGTTGCACAAGATATTCTGAAACTGGCAGAACTCAAAGATTCCATCTGGCAAGCAACGCATCATCCGGTCGGATTCAAAAGCCAGTTTTTATTTCATTTGTCGCGGATGAGTCCACAATTTGTGAATCGGCTGAGTAATCTGCTCATTTCCAGAAAATAAAAAATATTGGAATTCATTCTATTTAGACAGTTTGATGAAGCTGAATCACGGGAAATCTCAATCCCTTGCAGGAATCCTCACTTTGCCAGGCCACGGTGAGCATGCAGCCAGCAAGCGTATAATTTTGATAGGCATAGATGCCAATCTCTGGATGTTCGCAGCGCCCACCATTTTGCTCAGGATGGATATTGGTATTGAGTTCGTTGAGGTTGATCCGGATTCCCAAGCCTGATGCCTTTAACACGGCCTCTTTGGTCGTCCAGACTTTAAACCAGTATTCAGGGTCATAAGCCAGCGCTTGCCAATTTTTGAGTTCTTCAGGATGGAAGGCGTGCTGTGCCAAAGCTTCAAAACGGACTTTACGGCTCAGTTCTTCAATATCGATTCCCAAGTTTTGGACATTCCTGCTCGTGGCCAGGGCGTAGAAATTTTGACTATGACTATGATTAAAACTGAAATCCGGATAGTCATTTAAATAAGGCTTGCCAAAATTCGTCCGTACCACCTGTTGATCGCTAACTGGCAATTCAAAAGATTGGGATAAAAGCTGATTGCGCAAAAACGCCACTTCGCGTTTCCGTTCGGCAACCTGGGTTTTGCGGTCTGACAATTGATCATAAGTCAGATTAGAGAGTTGATGCAGATGTATTTGAATCAGCCGGGCCACGTGAATCCATTCAAAAAGACATAAACTAATGGGAGTGTAAAAGAATTTACACTTTTATTGGGAGAGAAATTCATTATTTTATCAAAACAAAAAGCCCGCTTTACGCAGGCTTTTTATCCGGAAAATTTAAACTATAAAATTAACGCTTAAATTTCTTCTCGGCTTTCTTGAACTTCTGTACATAACGACGTTTACGTGCAGCTGCACGCTCATCCACTTGAGACTTACGACCTTCAAACGGGTTTTCCGAAGTTTTAAACTCGATTTTAATCGGTGTACCTTCAAGCTTGTACACTTTACGGAACACGTTTTCCAGGTAACGGCGATAATCTGCAGGAGTTTTATCCACCTTGTTTCCGTGAATCACGATCGTTGGTGGATTCTGCCCACCCATATGCGCATAACGCATTTTAATACGACGACCCTGAACCATCGGCGGTTGGTGGGCATCTGTCGCATCATTTAAAATCTGGGTGATTTTTGCTGGTGACACTTTCAAACGAGATGAATCATAAGCACGGTGAATCGATGGATAAAGATCACCCACACCCGTTCCATGCAATGCAGAAATCAAATGCACTTTGGCCCATGGAATGAAATCGAAGCGACGCTCTACATCGAGCTTACATTGCTTACGATCATATTCAGTCATGTTATCCCATTTATTGACTGCAATGACCATGGCACGACCCGCTTCAAGTGCATAGCCAATCAAATGCAAGTCCTGCTCAACAATACCATCACGCGCATCAACCACAACAACAATTACGTTAGCATCTTTCATTGCCTGTAAAGTTTTAACAATCGAGAATTTCTCAATCATTTCATCAACTTTACCTTTACGGCGCACCCCGGCAGTATCAATCAGGGTATATTGACGGCCATCACGCTCGAATGGAATATAAATCGAGTCACGTGTTGTACCCGGCTGGTCAAATGCCACCACACGCTCTTCACCGAGCAAGCGGTTCACCAGCGTTGATTTACCTACATTTGGACGACCAATAATCGCTAAACGCAGACCCGTGTTTTTGTCATGCTCTTCCGGATTTTCATCTTCCGGTACATCGGCAAGTACATCTTCCAGCATTTGCTGGACACCACGACCATGGCTGGCTGCGACTTGTAACGGCTCGCCCATACCCAGTTTGTAGAATTCAACCAAGGCAGCTTCAGCATGTACACCATCGACTTTGTTGGCAACCAGAAAGACTTTTTTGCCTAAAGTACGCAATTCACGGGCAATCTGCTCATCAGATGCCAGCAATCCGGCACGCGCATCAACCACAAAAATGATGATGTCGGCTTCATGAATGGCAGTCTTGGATTGCTCTGCCATATATGAATCAATACCACCTTCATTTTCGCCAATACCGCCGGTATCGACCACAATGAAAGATTTATTTTGATAGGTAGCATCGCCATATTTACGGTCGCGTGTCAGACCTGCAAAGTCTGCCACCAATGCGTCACGGCTCTTGGTAATCTGGTTGAACAGCGTTGATTTTCCGACGTTCGGACGACCAATGAGCGCAATTACGGGTTTCATAGAGTAACCTTTATTCAATATCAGGCGTCAAAGTGGCCTGAACATCAGAAAGTATAGGAAGATATAAGGGGGAAATACCCTAAATAAAAACACGGGGCATTGATTTTTCAATCACCCCGCGTTCACAAAAATACGGTTGTGGCTAGTTTAGCATAAGGCTCGTTAAAATTAACGGTTCTGCCAAATGCTTAATGCGCCCTTGCGTGTAGAAACATAAAGCTGGTTGTCGATGACGCGTAAGCTACGTACTTCCCCAGAGGTTTTCGAACGACCAGTAATCTGTCCGGTACGCGGATCAATCAGGTGCAAGACACCATCCAGATCGCCGACTACAAGATCAGTACCCAGCATCACCGGATTACTTAACTTGCGATTCAACAGCTGGTCATTTTCCCAAAGCGGTTGACCCGAGGTAATCTCAAAGGCTTTGATTTTGCCATCGGTTTGCGCCACAAATACGCCATTACCCACAACTTCTGGACGCTGGATACTGCTGGCATCTTCACTCCAGACCACCTGTTGTGAAGCTAAATCCAGCACAGTCACCTGACCTTGATAACTGGTGGTCACCACAAACTGGCCTGCAACGACCGGTTCCCCGTCAATATCCACCAGACGCTGGATATCAGAACGTCCATCCGACACTGCGACACGACGCTGTAATTTTGGCACACCACTTAAGGCATCCAATGCATAGATATAAGCATTGGAAGAGGCAATCAGTATATTACGGGCATCTAATGCAACCGGTGCAGCCATGCCACGTAAGCTGAATTGTACATTAGGTAAGTCATAAGTCCAAACTTGCGCACCCGTCGCAATTTCATGCGCATATACGGTGCCGTCATTGCTGACACTAATGACCCGCCCTGCATGAATCAGTGAAGGCGCCAGTAAAGCACCCGTCAATTGCGCAGTCCATTTCTGCTCGCCGGTTTGTTGATCTAGCGCAAACAGCTGACCTTTCTGGTTGCCGACGACAACAAGACCTTCGGCAGCTTCAACGCCAGAACTTAAATTGTCTTTGCTGACTTTCTTCTGCCACAGACGCTGTTTGCCTTTAAATGCAGACACTTCGCCTTTCGGGTCAATCGCAAAGACCACGCCATTGTCTGCATCCAGACGTAAACGCAACGGATCAGCAGCATCTGTTGACGCCACACTGGTGGAAAATACAGGGACCAGGGTTTTGGCTTGGGTCAGTTTTGGAAGTGGATTCGGTTTTACTTCTGGAACTTTAGTAGTTTTACCTGCACAGCCAGCCAGTGCAAGCGTTAAAACAGTCAAGGCACAGGTAATTTTGTATTTTCTATTCATGCAGCTTCTTCCGCTTGTGTTTCTATAATTGGGCGTTCGATTTCTGGATCATCGACTAACACGCCTACGCTTTCGAGCTTAATTTGTAAAATCTGACGTTCTTCTTTACGTTCAATCAAAGCATCCCATGCACTTTGATATACTTTTTTCGCATTTTCAATATCATTTTTGGCAACATAGATATCGCCACGTGCTTCATCGGCAGTTGCTTTAAATGCAGGTTCAGTCACTGCTTCTAAAGTTTTCAATGCAGCATCATATTTTTTCTGTGCCAGTTGCGCATAGGCCAGACGAAGTTTAACCACCTGAACCAGGCCTTTATCATCTACTTTCGAGTTTTCAACTTTCTGTAGTGCTTTCTCGGCCGCAGCATAATCTTCTTTGTCATAAGCCAGTTTCGCCATGACTAACTGGGTTTGAATCGCCTGAGCTGAGTCAGGCGCTTCCTTGACAATTTTGTCCGCAGTTTCAGACAGCTTGGCAAAACCATCACCTTTCGATGCCTGTGCATCATCCATCAACTGCTGAACCTTGGCAGTGTGCATTTGCGACTCTGCCAGGTTTTTCTTCTGCCAATATTCCCATCCAAAAAAGGCAATCAGCGCAATTAAAATCCCGGTAATCATCGAAGAACCATATTTCTTCGTAAAGGATTTTAAGCTTTCAAACTGTTCATCACCACTCATTGCGCTCATGAGATTACCCTTTTCCTAATGTTTTATCGATTATTTTGAAGAAATTTTAGTACTAAAAAATGCAACGAAGTCCGTAAATGGTATATTCGATTGCTCTGCGGTTGCCAGCTCTTTCACAGTAAACGCCTGAGCTTCCAGTTCACGTTCACCCAAAATCGCCGCATACAAAGCACCGGCTTGATCAGCCTTTTTCATTTGCGATTTCATTGAACCCTGTGAGCCTACTTTCAAACGAACCTGACTGCCTGCTGCTTCAAGCTGATCACGGATCTGCTCCGCAATGACCAAAGCTTTACCTTGAGAAGCCGGTTCAGCCACCAGGAATACTTCACAATCACGTGTCGGGGTATTGTCTTCAACCTGCTCAAGCAAAAGCAATAAACGCTCGATACCCATGGCAAAACCAACTGCAGGAACAGACTGATCTGCCTTTCCTTTAAGCTGCCCCACCAGGCCGTCATAACGGCCACCGGCACAGACTGTTCCTTGTGAACCCAAATGGGTTGTGGTCCATTCAAAAACAGTTTTGTTGTAATAGTCCAGACCGCGTACCAGTTTTTGATTGATCACGAAGCTCACGCCTGCATCAGTCAAATACTGCTGTAACTGGGCAAAATGCGCCAGAGTTTCTTCACCCATAAAGTCATGCAGTTTCGGTGCATTTTCCAAGATGCTTTGTGTTTTGGCATCTTTAGAATCCAGAATACGCAATGGATTCGTGGTCAGACGGCGCTGAGAATCTTCATCCAGATCCGCTTTATGCGACTCCAGGAATTCAACCAGTGCCGCACGATATGCTGCACGCTCATCCGACTCACCGAGTGTATTTAACTCAAGCTGAACCTTGTCTGCCACACCCATACGTTTCCACAGACGTGCTGTCATCAGGATCAGTTCTGCATCCATATCTGGCGTTGCCACACCAAAAGTTTCCACACCAAACTGGTGGAACTGACGGTAACGGCCTTTTTGCGGTTTTTCATAACGGAACATTGGGCCGATATACCAGACGCGAGGCGTCGCACCACGCAGCAGATTATGCTCCAGCATGGCACGTACACAGCCAGCCGTCCCTTCAGGACGTAACGTCAACGACTCAGGCGGATTACCCTTGTCGAGGAAGGTATACATTTCTTTTTCAACGATATCGGTTGCATCACCGATCGAACGTTTAAACAAATTAGTCTGTTCTACGATAGGCAAACGAATTTGTTGATAGCCATAGGCATCCATCAAACCGGATAGATGCTGTTCAAGACGTCTCCAAGCTGGGGTTTGCGTTGGGAGAATGTCATTAAAACCTTTGATTGCGACGATTGAACTCATGATCTACTCAGGAAAACTTGTACGAATAATTTCTTTAGATTTAGCTTCTTCAAGCTCGGTAACACGTTGACGAACCATGGTTTCGATTTCATCAACCAATTGATTCGTGTCAATTAAATGGCTCTTTTCACCATTACGGTACACCAGTGAACGTGGTGCTGCACCTACGACACCAATATCCGCTTCTTTAGCTTCGCCCGGCCCATTCACTTTACAGCCAATGACCGAGACATCCATTGGGGTACGAATATCTTCTAAACGCTCTTCAAGTTGCTGCATCACGGAAATCACATTAAATTCCTGACGTGAACAGCTTGGGCAGGCAATGAAGTTAATCCCGTTGGAGCGCAGACCCAGCGATTTCAGAATATCAAAACCAATTTTAATTTCTTCTTCAGGCTCGGCAGCTAAGGAAATACGCATGGTATCCCCGATGCCTTCCATCAGCAGGCAACCCAAAGCGATCGCAGATTTAACCGAACCGGTACGGTAAATACCTGCTTCTGTGACACCCAAATGCAGCGGATTATCAATTTGCTGTGACAGCAAACGATACGCATCCATAGTCAGAAACACATTCGATGCTTTGACTGAAATTTTAAATTCCTGGAAATCCAGACGGTCTAGAATATCGATATGACGCATTGCAGATTCAAGCAGTGCTTGACCAGTCGGCTCGCCATATTTCTTTTGAATATCTTTTTCCAGGGAGCCGGCATTGACACCGATCCGCATGGAAATGTCGTTATGACGTGCCGCGGCCACCACTTCACGGATTTTCGCTTCCGAACCGATATTGCCCGGGTTAATCCGCAGGCAGTCTGCACCCAAATCGGCAACTGCCAAAGCAATTTTATAATCGAAGTGAATATCCGCCACCAAAGGTACATTGACCTGCTTGCGAATTTCACCGAATGCTGCTGCCGCTTCCATCGTTGGCACTGAAACCCGCATGATGTCCGCGCCCGCATCCACACAGCGCTGAATCTGTGCAACCGTAGCTGCCACATCACAGGTTTCAGTATTGGTCATGGACTGGATACTGATTGGTGCATCACCACCCACATAAACTGAACCCACACGAATTTTACGTGTTGGACGACGTTTAATTGGATTTACGATCATCGTTCTGCTCTACTCTTGATCTATTAAGGTGATAAACGGAATTCTGCTTTTCCGTTCACAGTGTAGGGTGACAATGAAATATTTTCATTATTTAAACTGAGTGATACAGCCGATGCATCATCCAGACGAATCTGGAATGGCGCTTCACCATTCAGCTGCAAGCTCGATGCCTGACGGCCAGTTGCCAGAACATTACCCGCCGAGTCGACAATATGCACCGAAGTCGGACGGTTAAAATCAAGTTTCAGCTGATCACCGGAAAGTGCGGCACCTGTATCCAGATTCAGAATCTCGACATTAGAAGCGCCTACTCCAGAGACTTCAGTGCTATTTTGTGAATTACTACTCGACCAGTTCTGAATCATGGCAAACAGTGCACCCAAAATCAGCAGCAATACCAGCGTAATAAAAATGCGCTTTAACCACTTACGATTGCGGTCACGTTTGGAACCTGGCAATTTCCCCATAATTTTGATAGGAGAATTATTCAGGGCATGATTCGGCAGCAGCCCGGTATCATTGGTATAAATTTCATCAAAACGTTGAATAATACTAGACGCATCTACACCCAGAAATTTGGCATAAGTCCGGTAATAACCTTTAATAAAGGTCGCTTCAGGCAAAGACTTGTATTCATCCTGCTCAAGAGCAGTCAGGGTTTTGACTGGGATGTTCAGCTCTTTCGCTACATCTTCCAGATTGCGTTGCTGATTGATACGAATCTGGCGCAAGTACTCGCCCGGACGTTGAATATTTCCTAACGCATTTGGAGCTACGCTCGAATGATTCGATGGTGAATTAGGATTTACTTCCATACGGCCTCAGTACTGTACTGTAATTGCAAATAACGTTGGTATTCCTGGCTTTCAGGAAAAAGTGCACGTAACTGGTTGACCAATACCTGCATCCCCAACTGATCACCCCCGGCACGCGCAGTGCGAATGCCAACCCAGAGCGCACGGGCACCCTGATTTTTCTGTCCCACACCACGCACAAACTGTTGATACATTTGTGTCGCCGCCGGGAACTGCTGGTTCAAATAAAATATTTCTGCCAACTCTAACATTGAAATATAAGAATCGCGATTGGCTTGTAGCGCCTGTTTGAATGATTTTTCAGCATTCGCTGTATCACCCAGTTTTAGGTAAATCCGCCCCATATTTTCCAATGCACGGAAACGTTGATCATAACCTAAAGTGGCACCGGCAATTTGAAACTGCTCAATCGCATCATTATAGCGTTCAAGCTGATATAAATAAGTGCCGTAATTATTTCGCGCCTGTGCATTTTTCGGATCTGCCGAAATCGCACGCTTGAAATAATGATCTGCTTTTTCGAGATTGAGCTTACTACCTTCCTGCTGCAATAGCACGCCCATCATCATATTCGCTTGAGAATCACGCGGACTGCTTTCAAGTGCCTGATCCAGCGCACGTTTAGCTGCATCCAGGTCACCTGTTCTCAGATATTCTACCGCCAATTGGGTACGGACTTTGGTGGCCTTTTCAGGGTCTTTCTGACCCAGATCTGGCGTCTGACACGCGACTAAAACCAAAGACACACATACTGTTGAAATCAAAGCAAACTTTGATGTTAGATTTCTCAACTGGCGACCTCTTATTATCCTTGTGAGCGCATGATCTCATTCGATTGCGCAATTTTCTTTTTCCACTGTTCCGCACGACGGGTACGGTCAGCAACTTGTCCCACTAACTGTCCGCACGCGGCATCAATGTCATCACCGCGTGTCTGACGAATCGTACACACAAAACCGGCATCAGACAAAGTTTTTTGGAAAGAAATAATCCGGTTGCGGCTTGAGCGGCCATATGGCGCATGCGGGAACGGATTAAAAGGAATCAAATTAATCTTGCTTGGCAAATTCTTCAACAGCTTAATCATTTGCTGGGCATGTTCAGGATGGTCATTCACGCCATCTAACATCACATATTCAATGGTTACATGCTTACGTGAACTTTCGTTACCATCTTTGGCAATATAACGCTGACATGCTGCAATCAGCTGCTCAAGCGGATATTTTTTATTGATCGGCACCAGCTCATTACGCAGTTCATCATTTGGCGCATGCAATGAAATAGCCAGCGCCACGTCAATATCTTTGACCATCTGATCGATTTTCGGCACCACACCAGAAGTCGATAAAGTCACACGACGTTTTGACATGCCGTATGCAAAGTCATCCAGCATAATGCGCATTGAATTCAATACTGCATCGTAGTTGAGTAATGGCTCGCCCATGCCCATCATCACCACGTTCGTGACTGAACGTTCACGCTCAAGTACAGGCACATCTTCCATATAGGAATAGTTCGCCATCCAGAGCTGACCGATAATTTCTGCCTGGGTCAAATCGCGCTGAAAACCCTGTTTACCGGTCGAACAGAATGAACAGTCCAGTGCACAGCCCACTTGTGAAGAAATACACAAAGTGCGACGTAAACCACTGCGATGTTCAGCAGGAATCAATACGGTTTCGACGAGGGAACCGTCACCGTCGCCAACACGGAATACCCATTTACGGGTTCCATCTTTGGAATAGTTTTTATGCACCACTTCAGGCGCTTTAATTTCACAAATCTTTTCTAATTTTTCACGCAGTTTTCCTGAAATATTGGTCATTTCAGCAAAATCGGTCACGAAGAACTGGTGAATCCATTTCATCACCTGCCCGGCACGAAACTTCTTCTCACCCATGTCCTCAAAGAATTTTTCCATTTGCGGACGTGACATGCCAAGTAAATTCACTTTCTCGACAGTATTTGCCTGTGCTGGAGCGGATGGAGTGTGTTGCTGTGGCTCAGAAACTGCTGATACAGCGACTGCTTCAGTACTCATGTGTATTACCTAAACCATGTCTAAAGATGAAAGGAGAAGCTCAATATGTGAGCAAAGAATTATTCAGAGAATAAAAAAACCAGATAAGTATAATAACACTTATCTGGCTTGAATACTGCGAATTAACGAGTACGTGGAGCAATCTCAGTTTGAGCGAAGAAGTAGTTAACTTCACGATCAGCAGATGCTACAGAGTCAGAACCGTGAGCAGCGTTTTCATCAATGCTTACAGCGAAATCTGCACGGATAGTACCAGGAGCAGCTTCTTTAGGATTCGTCGCGCCAAGGATGTCACGGTGAGCAAGAACAGCATTTTCGCCTTCAAGAACTGAAACAACCACTGGACCAGAAGTCATGAATGCAACTAGGTCAGCAAAGAAACCACGTTCTTTGTGCTCAGCATAGAAGCCTTCAGCTTCAGCTTGAGTCAAATGTTTCATTTTAGTTGCAACAATTTGAAGACCAGCTTTCTCGAAACGAGCAAAGATGTCGCCGATGTGGTTTTTAGCAACTGCGTCTGGTTTAACGATAGATAAAGTACGTTCGATAGCCATGATAGGCTCCTTAAGTCAATTGTTGACATGAAAATTTGGCGCATTATACCGAGATAATGCGCATTTTTCTGCTTTTCATCTGTAAAAAAATGCTTTTTTAAGATGAGGGCTTAGCGTGCCTCATCAATCCATGCCATTTGAATCGCTTCAAGCAGACCTTCAGTCGACTTGGTTGGATCATCTTCAAATTCAGGCAAAGCACATACCCAGGCATGTAAATCAGTAAAACGAATCCACTGCGGGTCCACATCTGGATGCGCTTCATAGAGTTCAATCGCGATATCGAGCGTGTCAGTCCAACGTAAACCCATCTCTATTTCTCACCATAATTGCTTTGATGCTGTACTTTAACAAATCTGTGAAAATCTGCGAGCCTTTGCTCCGGCTTTCACTTATTTTTACAGCACAATATTCAGATAAGGTGCGGTCAGGATAATGGCAATTGCCATCATGCCACCCAGAATTGCGCCAACTGCCACATCACTTGGATAATGTAATCCCAACACCATTCGGGACACTGCGACCAGAATCGTAAAAGGCAACATCAGCATGAGTAATAAAGGTGCGACATAACCTAAAACGGTGGTTGCCATGACGGCATGCAAGGTATGTCCCGAAGGAAAACTGAAATGATCCAGTGGATGCTCACCCAAACGGATCACCTGATGCACCTGATAAGGACGTGGCCGTACGGTTTTGATTTTAAGCACCTTGTAAATAATGGTACCAATAGTGCTTCCCAAAATCAGATAAACAATCTGCACGGTATAGATCAAGCCTTGCATGATCCAAACCAATATCAGCATGAAATACCAAAATGCACCATTTCCTAAGCGGCTAATCATTTTAAAAAAAGTGGCAATACGGACTGAATGCGAAAAATGATTCAGATAAACACAGCCTTTCAAATCGATTTCTAAAAATTTAATCTTTACATTCTGGAGTTTCACACTGGTGCTCCTTTCTTGTTTTATATCCTGTATTCCTGTTGCTGTACCAGTGAATACAGTGCCTGTTCAAATTGCCGGACTGGATATTGCCAGCCTACTTTTTCGGCTTTTTTACGTGCTTGCGCGCCCATCTGCTGTAATCTTTGCAGATCAGGCAGTCCGAGCATCTGCTGAATCAAACCCCGCTGATGTCCAAGTCTGCTCAACCATCCCGTTTCACCATGCTGCACATGCAAGTTTGCACAAGCATAATCATAAGCAATCACTGGCAAGCCACTGGCCATCGCTTCCAATACCACATTTCCAAAGGTTTCAACCTGACTGGCAAAACAGAATACATCTGCACTGGCATACGCCGCTGACAGTTTTTCTCCTGTCAAGCTACCGGTAAAAACAATACTGCCATCCTGATTCAGTTGTTGCAGTCGAGTGCGATCCGGCCCATCTCCAACCACTACCAAACGTATATCTTGCTGACGAACTTGGCGCAGCACAAAATAGGTTTTGATCAGCACGTCAATTTCCTTTTCAGGAGAAAGCCGTCCGACATACAACATCACCCGGGTCTCGTTTGAAACTCCCCAAGCATAGCGCAAATCTGGTGATCGCCACTTTGGTGAAAATGTATCTGGATCGACGCCTCTGCCCACAACTGCCAAGGGACAAGTTACACCAAACTGATTCAAGGCTTGAGCCGTGCTTCGACTCGGGACACAGGTCAAATCAGTATTATTATGAAACCACTTTAAATAGCCTTGAATTGGCTTCAGTAAAAAAGCCAAATCAAAAAACCGACTAAATTCCTGAAATGATGAATGGAAACCGCTAGAGACTGGAATTTTATGGAATTTTGCAAGCTGCTGAGCTACCAAACCCAAAGGGCCTTCGGTCACAATGTGAATAATATCGGGGGTAAAAGTTTCAACAGCTTGATGGATTTTTAAAAATTGCGGTCTACCAAACTGCAAATTGCTATATTTAGGAATGCAATGCGCTTTAACCAGACATTCACTATGCGGTTTAAAATCGTTACAGGCTTGTCGTTGTTCTGGACGTATTAATAAAATCTTATGCCCCTGTTTTTGTAATCCTTTACAAAGTTGCAATAAAGCATGGGCAACACCATTGATTTCAGGAGGCCAGGTTTCAGTCACAATGGCTATTTTGAGACGAGGACGAGTCAACTCTTCCAAAGGCAGGGTCATTTTTGTTTTTTGCTGTCGCAACTGTTTTAAGTCAAAGCTAATATTTTGAAGTGCAGACATTTTTTTCGATAACGCTGAGGTGCAGGGCTGTTCCATATCACACCTATGTGATTATATTTTAAGCTAAAGTCTAATGCTTATTTATTGCATTTTAATGATATTACCCCCCTTCTCTCATTTTATTCGGAAGTTGATGTACTTATAGAGATATCTAATTAACTTGACTAACAATTAAGAGTAAATTAACTCACCTATTCATAACCATAGCTCATGCCTAAAAAATCCAGTCAGAAAGCTTCAAAATCTGGTTAAAGGACTTAAATAGACCAAAATCCAATTCTCTTTTAAGAGCCAACTAAAAGAATTCAGTAGATAAGATCCACATATAAACTGTCTTTATAAACTCCAGCTGGGGTCAAAGCAGAAGGTTGTTCAGCTAGTTGTACCAATACAATAAATTTACTTAGGCTAGTTGCCGGTTGGGATATCGGCATATTCCAACGGGATGAGGTCGCCCCAGAAATATACATTTGTGTTCTTATTTTATGATTGTGCTCATTAACCAAATAACTACTGCCATTAGTGCTGGTTAAGTTTCTAGAATTAAATTGAATAGCATAACTGCTATCACACCTTACGATAAAAGAAGTCGCAGCTTGGCTCAGATAAGAGGAGTTCAATTTGAGTTCTGATACTGTCGATCGATCAATCTGACAACGTTGGGCATGACTTAGACTGGTCAATAATAGAGAGAACACAAGTACAGTAAATTTAAGTTTCATTATTTTTCATCCTTTATTTACAGATAAGCGTAGATAGTCCGCTTTCTTCTTTTTGATTTTCTGTAACCGTCAATTGTGCAAAGCAAGTTTTAGATTCGGTGCTGATGATTTTAATATTGTAAGTATTTGGAATAAGCCCATATAGAGTGACCGTACCGTCCGATGAGATAGGATAAACCTCCCCACCATCATTATCGATATATAACTCTGAACCGGCTGTGAATTTATGATTATTACTATCTACAGGCAAAATCGTGACCTGTTTTGTATTATATATAGGGAAATTAATAATATACCCCCGCTGATCTAAAGCAGTAAGCCTCTTGGTTGCATAAGGAATCTTAGCTTCGACTGGTAATTGATTCTGATCAAAACCAATATCATAATTTACATAAGGAATAATATCATGAACAAAGGTATAGCCTTTCTTATTCGTTTTATCTACTACAGATAAAGACCTTAAAACATCGACATCCTGATAATCTCCCACACTAACAACAGAAAATGCATTATCAACCAACTTGGTAAAATTGAATTTATTATTAAGAAAAACAACCGCACCACGATAGTTTAATTGTGATTCAGACTCATTATCTCCCTCTATATGATAAAAACCTAAATCCCCAACATCTGTTTTCAATCGCCCATTGAAATTATATAGTGTTTCATCTTCGAGTCTATTTACACCTGTTTCATAGTCAAATCCAACCTGATTAGGATTACTTTTTACAAATTGCAATTTAGTTCTTTCATCTGTTGAATGACTAAAATAAACTGCTTTATCATCATCAAAACTATAGCTAAGTGATAAGACAACTCCAGAATCCCGATCATCACCAAATGAGCTAAAATAACTCAAACCTAGGCTTCCCTTCCTACCTAGCCGACGATTAAACCCTAAATTTAAAGTTTTACGATCATTTTGAAAAAATGAAGGAATCTCATCTTCCACGCGCATTTCTTGCTGATGAAAACTCTGGGCAGCATAATTCAAATAAATATTATGCAAGAGAGGAATATTGCTCATTCCCCCATAAATTAAATATTCATACTTAGGATAACTATAAAAATTATCCAGGTCATCACCTAAATATTTAAAATCTCTTTCTGTATATTTCGCACTTGCACCAAGTGAAACTCTTCCGAAATCCTTTGCAGCAGATAATCCATATGAATAATTAAAATTATTAAGTTCATCGTGTGAAGCTTGAACTACACTATCCAAAACCAAATAATGACTAATAGCTTGAGTCCATAGAAAGCCTAAATTTTGCAAGTCTTCGCTATAAGAAAAATTAGAACCAAGTGTTGTCCAATTAGATACCCCATAACGATAATAAAGGTTAGAGAAAAAATTACGATAGTCATTACTTTCTATATTATAGTTATAACGCAACTTTCCTAATGAAACATTATATTCACTAAGATCAGATCTTAATAGCCGATTCGTCACCAGAATAGGAAAACTTTGTACACTCCTATTCCCTAATACATCTTCAACAATAATTTGTGCATTTCCTGCCTGTTGAATTTGTGCACCAGTTTGAAGATTGAAATCACCAGGACTGACTCTTTGGCTATATATACTTACCCCATTAATATACAAATCAACTGTAGAAGGAACACGCGCACTTCCCTGTAAGATTGGAGTATTCCAATAAATAAAATTTGGTCGCTCAGTAAAATTAGTTCCCCAGTTTAAACCGGCAAAACGTAAAGAATTAATTAATGGATTATATACTGTAGTTGTATCTCCTAAAGTAAGCTGAGTCATACTTTTAGGAAATTCAAAGTCAATACTAGTGCTGAGTCGAGTAAAATACTCATTCAAAGGATGATTATAATATGCTATTGAGTTCTTAAAAATCCAATAGTCTTTAAAGACACCCAGATCTGTCAGGCCGTTATATAAAGAATTCGTTTCTCTGTCTATTTTTGAATTTAAATAGGTAAAATCATAATTTACGAAACCTCCAAAACTGGCTCTCTCTGGCATAGTCTGCAACTGGGAGATCTGTGTACTTGATTTAAACAGTTGGGTAGGTATGGTGAGATTAATTGTTTGCTTAGAGGCATCGAAATTAGATTGAATATTCCGGTCCGAAATAAGACAAAACTCATCCCGAGAAGCCATTTTTGATAATTTAGATATATCAATATCTCGTTCCGACAATATATTGCACTCTATGTAAAAATTATCATCACTTTTTATTAAAATAATATCTATATTATGATCAAGCTCGTTTATCCAAAGATTAGCAAAAAATTCATCATCAGGATTCTGGTTAGCATTAGCATTACATAAGAATAAAATATTAACTAGAATAATTATTTTTCTATTTAACTGCATAATATAATCCTTAATTATAATTTTAATCCATAAGCTTTAACTCTATTTCCTCATGCGACTTATCTGTCATTACTTTAACAAAATAATTACGAGGATTATTTATTTTAACGCCTTCCAACTCATAAAAAATACTCTTATCTTTAAGTGCATATTTCATATTATTACTAGTAAAAACTTCTTTCTTATTAGAATCTAAAATTTGTAACTTTGAAATTTGAATATGAGATTCTGCTTTATTTTTAACTATAAGCTTATCATTCTCAATATTAAAATTTAATTTTAAGTTATCTTGCTTTCCAATAAATAATGGCAGGTTAAAATTCATCAAGAAAGTAATAGATGATTCTTTTACAGGTTGAGGTAATTCCTCAATTACAATGCGCCAGGCACCCTCTTCCCGACCATCCAATACAGATACTATTGGACGATTAAAACCAACACGTATAACTTGTTTCCCATTAGGTTTTAAAATAAAATTTCTTGGATTAATTATAAGAGTATCATCCTTCTCCAACACATCTTCACCTTTATCATTTTGATCCCATTTAAATGCTTTCACCTCAAATATCTTTTTTTCTACTTCATTTATAGACTCTAAAGTAAGTGTTGTTGTTTTTTGTTTTTTATCATTAAATATATACATTTGCACTGGATCAATTGCAACATCCGCCTTCCCGCCAGAAAAATAAAAAAAAGATAAAAAAAATAATATAGTTGTTTTTCTCATATTATAATTTTCCATTTAAAAGTATAATGAGGAAACCTAACCCAACATAAATATCAGGTTAGGTTGATTAAATAAATTAGTAGTAAGCTTTAATTAGATAGCGATCGGTATAATTACCTGCTAACTGTGTAGCATCAACTGCAGTATTGGTAACTGCAAGTGTATAATTATCAACTGCTTGACCAGCATGATTTGAATTACCAAATGGAACAGCACCTGCAGCACCTTGTTTAGTCGTCACAATTGTTGTAGCAATTGTTTTAGATGCATCTGTTTCATGTTTAACAAACGTAGTATTATTAGCACCGGCATTTGCAGTTTGTAAATTTAGAACATAAGGGGTATTTGTTGTAATTGAATAATTTGTAGTTTGGGTTCCACCAGCAGCAGATAATACTATTGCATTTCCACCAGTTAAAACACATTTCTTATTAATTTTAAGTGAAATTGGAATTTCTTTTTCACAGCCTAAAGTATTACATTTACTCCAGTCAATTGGTGGTTTAGGAGGATGATAACCACCTCGAGCTGCTTCATCTTCTGCAAAAGATGCCGTAGAACAAGCACCAAGAACTAATGCCGCTAATGCCGATTGTGTAATTTTGTTCATGATTTTCTCCATTTCTTTTTAATAAAAGAATATGTATATGTAGTTATTTTAACGATTACGCTTTAACTCTTATTATTATGAGTAAAGTTAAGTAACCGTTAACTTATCTTATTATCTTTGACCTAAAAATATGAAAAAGTTTATTATTCACAATACTACTCTCTATTTTTGGTTTTTTATTTGTTTTAAAAAATTTAATCCTATACTTATAAAAGGTTAAGACAAAAAATAAATTGATACAATTTAAAAATATTTCTAACTATGTCAAATAAAAAGAATAAAATAATCTTTAAATTTTATAAAAAACAATTAAACCACTAATTTTATTATTTTTTTATAATTTACCTTAACTTACAAAAAAATAAAACAAAGTTACGAAATTTACAAATAGTTGTAAATTATGCAACTTTATTTAAGAAATGTGTGATTTTGTCGAAACTTTTGCTTTCTTTTTCACACATCAAGACTTTTCTTAGCTATGAAAAACTTTCTAAAAAGCAATAATTAATATAAATTAACTAAAAAACAATATGTTAATATACAATAATCTTCTTTCATAAATAAAAATTGAACACTATTTTGCTTAATATTCGTCCTCTAATTTTCTTGGCATTCGTGCCTAATTTATGAATGAAACACATCGATTCAAAAAGTTTTCAGAAACACAGTTTAAGCGATATACAGGCATATCATGGTCAACTTTTTATTTAATGGTTGATCAATTGAAGAAACATGTTTTAACTCAAGGCAGACCGCCCAAGTTAAGTATTAAGGATCAGATTCTGCTCTGTCTAAGCTATTGGCGAGAATACCGAACCTTATTTCACGTTACTAAGAGTTACGGAGTTTCAGAGCCAACAGCCTCAAGAATTGTAGGTCATGTCAAAGATTGGCTGATCAAGTCTGAACTAATACAATTTATAAAAGAACTCTAATATATGAACCGCTACCACAATTACAGCTATTTAATCTAAATCAACTGAATTAATAATTTTTCTTTTTAAAGACCATGTTTCTGTATCAACTAAAACAGTGAATAATTCAATATTATTATTCCGACTAAATTCTTTTAACTGTAAAATTTTAGGAACTTTATAACCATCGATTAAATTATCATACTTCCTTCTTTGATCACGATAACTATTTTCCCCAAGATATATCTCAACAAATGCATCTGATGGGATGCTTTTTAAGAATATACTTCTTGAACCAATATATTTTCTTTCCCACTGCTCTCCATCCAAATCAAATCTCTTATCTTCCTTTGAATGATAAGAATGGTATTCCTCACTCCCCAAACATTTCATTACCCTAACCTCCTCTTCATACGCCCAACATAATTGCTTATAAAGAACAGCATGTTTTAGTAATCTCTCATGAGATTCCCACCATATATGATGCTTACTTCCAATTTGCATTAATTGCACGGCATCTATTGAATTAATTGTTGTGGCACTGTATTCACATAAATTATCTCTCCTCTCTGAGCAGGTATCGTATAATTTTCAAAACTTTCTAAACCTGCCTTCTCTATATCAATCCCGATCACCATTCCTTTATGACTATCTGCATAATGAGACCACATTAAAGGATTTAAGGGGGCTCGAGTTAAAGACAATACTGCATATTTATTGATAAACCGACTTCTTACAGCTTGCGTTTCTACACCAACATTTACCGTTTCCCCCATTAAAGCTAAAGCCGTCACCTCAAATGGATCATTAAAATCGCGCGGCAAAGAAAAGCCTAAAGTACTTGTTTCTAATATTTTTAAACCAGCATCAAAGCCAACATATTTATATAAAATCATTAGACCTTGTATCTTGGAGGTTGTAGTGATTAGCTTCCACTATATGCAAATTGTAGAGTTTGTAATAGACCTAAGACTTTTAGTCTGTGCAAGAGATAAAACCTACAATTTGCCCTAACCACTTGCACAACTCTGGACGGTAACTAAGCACTTTGATGCTGCATTCACAAGAAAAGACGGTGCTTATGCTAAAACAATAATTGAATAATTAAAGCAGGTAAAGATTATGTTTTATCTTGGTATTGATGTTGCTAAAGCTAAAATTGATTGCTGTTTAATTTTAGAAAATTCTGCAAATAAAAAGAAAACCAAAACTTTTTCAAATACACCAAAAGGTTTTGAGCAACTTCAAATCTGGCTAAACCAGCATGCTGCAACTTCTACGCAGACCATTATCTTAATGGAAGCAACATCTATTTATCATGAACTCTTGGCTAAATATTTATTTGATGAGGGCTATCAAGTCTCTATAACCAATCCTGCCAGAGCTCGATATTTTGCTCAGAGTATGTCTAAGCTGAATAAAACAGACAAGGTAGATAGTGAGGTTCTAGCTCGATTTGCGATGACTGCCAATCTACATTTTTGGCAACCTTTACCCAAACATATTCAATTGCTGAATGCTTTACTGGATAGAAGAGCTGTTCTTTGTGAAGATTTACAACGTGAAAAGAATCGTTTGGAAAAAGCAGAGTCTACCTTCACGATGGAACCTGTACTTCAGTCTCTCCACAAGAGTATTGAACAGTTAAACAAACATATTCAGGGTATCGACCAACAAATTGATGATCACATTGATCAGAATCCTGATTTAAAAAATGATAAAGAACTGCTCAGCAGTATTCCAGCCATTGCAGATCGAACTAGTTTATTAATGCTCAGTTTCTTGCGCAGTCATACTTTTGAAAGAGCTAGTCAAGCGGCCGCCTTTGTTGGCTTGGTGCCCACTCAAAAGCAGTCAGGTAGCTCCATTCATGGCAGAAGCCATTTATCCAAAGCGGGCTCTTCCAAAATACGTGCCGGTTTATATATAGCAGCCATTGTCGCAACTCGGCATAATCCTCATATTAAAGGGATGAATGAAAGATTATTAGCTAATTGTAAAACCAAAATGATGGCGATTGGAGCTGCAATGAGAAAGTTGGTTCATCTTTGTTATGGTGTACTCAAACACCAACAGCCTTATCAAGCAGATTATTGAGCATGAATTTTCGATAATTTGCTTGACGTTTCAGACGGTATCTCTTGCGTTAGTCAAAATTTAATCAGTGATAAGCGTTGATTTTTAAATAAATATCAAAGTCTAAAATAATACTTTCGCAAGAGGTCTATTATTCTTATCCAATAAAAAACCCCGCTTTGGCAGGGCTTTTATAGCATAAAAATCAGCCAATTAAGAGATTGGTTTTTCTATTTATCAACGATTTTGTTTGCTTGGCTCCAAGATATTAAAAAATGGGGAAAGCACTGCTTTCCCCATTTTTTAAGGCACGTAAACATAGAAATAAAAAACCCACTCAAATTAAGTGGGTTTTCGCATTCAAATCAATTGATTCGAGAAATTAGTTTTTCTCTTTATCTACGATTTTGTTTGCTTGGATCCAAGGTACGAAAAAAGAGGCAAGCGCTGCTTTCCTCTTTTTAAGGCACGAAACCTTAGTTCTTTTCTTTATCTACAATTTTGTTCGCTTGAATCCAAGGCATCATCGCACGTAACTTGTTACCAGTAACTTCGATACCATGAGCAGCATTTTGACGACGACGAGCAGTCATAGATGGGTAGTTCAACGCACCCTCTTGAATGAACATCTTCGCGTATTCACCAGATTGAATACGTTTAAGCGCATTACGCATTGCTTCACGAGACTGTTCGTTAATTACTTCAGTACCCGTTACATATTCGCCGTATTCAGCGTTGTTTGACACTGAGTAGTTCATGTCCGCGATACCGCCTTCGAACATCAAGTCAACGATCAATTTAAGTTCGTGTAGACATTCGAAGTACGCCATTTCTGGAGCATAGCCAGCTTCAACCAGAGTTTCGAAGCCCATTTTAACCAATTCAACAGCACCACCACAAAGAACTGCTTGCTCACCGAAAAGATCAGTTTCAGTTTCTTCACGGAATGAAGTTTCGATGATACCTGTACGGCCGCCACCTACACCTGAAGCGTAAGAAAGAGCAACGTTACGCGCATTACCAGAAGCATCTTGGTGAATTGCGATAAGGTCAGGAACACCTGAACCACGTTGGTATTCAGAACGTACTGTGTGACCAGGAGCTTTAGGCGCAACCATGATTACGTCTAAGTCAGCACGTGGAACAACTTGGTTATAAAGAATCGAGAAACCATGAGCAAATGCTAAAGTAGCGCCTTGCTTGATGTTTGGCTCAATTACGTCACGGTAAAGTTGAGATTGGAACTCATCTGGAGTCAAGATCATCACTACGTCAGCTTGTGCTACAGCAGCAGGAACTTCAGCAACTTTAAGACCTGAGTTTTCAGCTTTCTTCCAAGAAGCAGAGTTCGCACGTAAACCTACAGTTACGTCAACGCCAGAATCTTTCAGGTTAAGCGCATGCGCGTGGCCTTGTGAACCGTAACCAATGATCGCTACTTTCTTAGATTGGATGATAGATAAGTCACAGTCTTTATCGTAAAAAATTTGCATTGCTGTCTCCGCTTAAATGCTTGTTTGTCCGTTAAATCAGGCAATGACCCTTAAATTTACATTGCCTGACCCCCTCTTCTTGTTCAGATGAGGAAATACTTAAAATTTAGATGGTGAGTACTTTTTCGCCGCGTGCGATACCTGATACACCTGAACGAACCACTTCTAAAATCGTGTGTTCTGCAAGTGCATCAATAAATGCATCTACTTTCTCGGTCGTACCCGCAATTTGAATGGTATAGGTCGTTGGCGTTACATCGACAATCTGACCACGGAAAATATCTGCAGTACGCTTGATTTCGTCACGAGATGAACCCAATGCCTTGACTTTAATCAGCATCAGTTCACGCTCAATGTGCGCGCCTTCAGACAGATCAACCACTTTAACCACTTCCACCAGTTTATTAAGCTGTTTGGTGATTTGCTCGATCTTGTGATCATCGCCATAAGTGGTCAACGTCAAACGTGAAAGTGTCGGATCTTCAGTCGGTGCCACGTTCAATGTTTCGATGTTGTAGCCACGCTGTGAGAACAAGCCCACTAAACGGGAAAGCGCGCCTGCTTCATTTTCAATAAGGACAGAGATGATATGTCTCATGCTGTGCGCTCCCCTTTTGCTAACCACATATCTTGCATTGATTGGCCTGCAATCAACATCGGATAAACGTGCTCGGTACGATCCACCATCACGTTAATAAATACGCACTTGTCGTTAATCGCCATCGCTTCTGCAAGCTTCGACTCTAGCTCATCGGCATGATTAATCTGAATACCGACATGACCGTAGGCTTCCATCAGTTTGGCAAAATCAGGCAATGAATCTACATAAGAACTTGAATGACGTCCTTCATAGTTCATATCTTGCCATTGTTTTACCATCCCTAAAGCCTGGTTATTCAAGCATAGAATTTTTACATTCAGGCCATATTGCTTACAGGTCGAAAGTTCCTGGATACACATCTGAATCGATGCTTCACCGGTGATACATACCACTTGCTGTTCCGGGTATGCAAGCTTCGCAGCCATTGCATACGGCAAGCCTACACCCATGGTGCCTAGACCACCTGAGTTGATCCATTGACGTGGACGTTTGTATTTGTAATACATCGCACCAAACATCTGATGCTGCCCCACGTCAGAAGTAATGATCGCTTCACCATTGGTCACTTTGTCCAATGCCTGAACCACTTGTTGTGGCTTCATCACACCATCAACACCTGCCTCAAAACGACCGCCATGAACCTTGCGCCATTCATTGATCTGTTTCCACCATGCCGCAATCGCTTCAGGATTTGGCTTAGAAACATTAAGTTGCTTCAACTGATTCAACATCTCATTCAATACAGGCTCTACAGCACCGACGATTGGAATGTGCGCCATAATAGTTTTTGAAATCGTCGCTGGGTCGATATCAATATGAATGACTTTAGCATTCGGACAGAATTTTGCAGGATTGTTGGTCACACGGTCATCGAAACGCGCACCCACACACAGAATTACATCTGCATTGTGCATGGTCATGTTGGCTTCGTAAGTACCGTGCATACCCAACATACCGATGAACTGTTCATCATCGCCCGGGAATGCGCCTAGACCCATCAAGGTATTGGTTACTGGATAACCCAATAAATGCGCCAATTCTGTCAATTGTGCTGAAGCATTGCCTTGAACTACACCACCGCCTGAGTAAATCACTGGGCGTTTAGCGTTGATTAATTCTTCAATTGCTTTACGAATTTGACCTGAATGACCACGGAATGGTGGCTGATACGAACGCATCTTCACTTTTTCCGGGTATTCGTAAGCAAATTTTTCTGCAGGATTGGTCGCATCCTTTGGAATATCGATCACTACAGGGCCTGGACGACCTGACGACGCGATATAGAAGGCTTTTTTGATAATCGCAGGAATTTCGCTGGCATGACGCACCTGGAAACTATGTTTCACGATTGGACGTGAAATACCGACCATATCAGTTTCCTGAAATGCATCTTCACCAATCAGATGACTCGCAACCTGACCTGACAAAATCACCATCGGGATTGAGTCCATATAGGCCGTTGCAATTGGGGTCACCGTGTTGGTTGCGCCCGGACCTGAAGTCACCAGCACAACACCGGTCTTGCCTGTCACGCGTGAGTAAGCATCGGCCATGTGACCAGCAGCCTGTTCGTGACGTACTAGATAATGATTGATTCTGTCTTGTTGAAATAGCGCATCATAAATATGAAGAACTGCGCCGCCTGGGTATCCAAAAACATGTTCAACGCCTTCGTCCGCTAATGCGCGAACAAGCATTTCACCACCAGATAGAAGTTCCAACGTGATTCACCCTAATATTATTCACTGCACAAATGGGAGGCATTTGCAGTGTTTCGTTTGTTAACTGTCTGCACTGTTATAGCACACAAATTTCATAGTTTTCAAAGCAATAGGAAAAAAATCTGATCTCTTCGCTGTTCGAGCAATACAGGATCTAAAACATGTTGGGATAAACATATTTTGCTTAGCTTTGTTCAATTTTTCGGCTAGAAAAATCGCCCACTGCATGAAATGACACTTAGTCGAAGGGTGATCGATCTAAGGCATATAAAACTATTGCAGCATTCTTGTGTTTTCAAGCTTTAAAGTCAAGTTTAAAAAACAGACAATCCATACTTACTAGTGCCTAGATCTGCTGTTTTTAACAGCAATATCAGCTCATAGCCATGCATTGACTGTCTTGTCTATTCATCTAATCCAATAAAATTCATAGAGTTAATGGTTTAATTTTATAAATTTTTAATATGTCTTATATAAAAAAAATGAATGAATTTTTATTAAATGAAAGGAAATTGTTTATCAATAAATTTTGTATACGAAGATTTGTCTCTGATTTCTTATACGCTAGATTGAGCTTATTTAAGCAGTTAGCTTTGAATAAAGCAGATAAAAATCCATCATTTTTACTGAAAATATCACTACAATAATTGCAGTATTCCATGCCTAGCAAGCCGAGGCCCAAGAACAATGAAAATATCTTTTTTAACCGCCTTCAGTTTGAGTTGCGCAGTTGTTTTGAGCATCTGTAGCACCAGCGCTTCCGCGATCCAGTATCATAAATGGGTCGATGCGAAAGGTGTCACGCATTATACCAAGACGCCACCACCGAAATCTGCGAAAAAAGCCACCACAGTGGATACCTATGGCTGGAAAAATTCAGCACCAGCATCATCTAGAACGACTGAAACTGAAGTGCAAACCGAGAACACATCCCAAGAAAAACAGCAACAAGCCCCTCAAGTTCCTGTGAATCAGGACCAGCAACAACGTGAAGCCAACGAAGCTTTGCAGCAATCTAAAAATCGTGCAGTCGCTTTATAAGACAGCTCCATATAGAACAGCGTGTTTTTTCTTCGGGAAATGCCGGCGCAAAATTCACTTTTAGGTGCATTTTGCGCTATGCTGTGCAACAGACTTTTTTCACCGTAATTCACTGATACGTTTATGACTACTCACATTGATTCCGAATATCAAGCCAGTGCGATTGAGCCTCAAGTCCAACAGGATTGGGAATCTCGCAAAGCCTTTAAAGTTGCCGACAAAGTAGAAGGTCCACGTCGTTATATTCTCTCGATGTTCCCTTACCCAAGTGGCAAGCTGCATATGGGTCATGTGCGTAACTATACGATTGGTGACGTGATCAGCCGTTTCCATCGCTTAAAAGGTGAAACTGTCCTGCAACCGATGGGTTGGGATGCTTTCGGTCTGCCTGCTGAAAACGCAGCGATTGCACACCAGGTTGCACCGGCAAAATGGACATTTGAAAATATTGCTTACATGCGTGACCAGTTGAAAAAACTCGGTCTAGCCGTAGATTGGGATCGTGAATTTGCGACCTGTACCCCTGAATACTATCGTTGGGAACAATGGCTATTTGTTCAGCTTTATAAAAAAGGCTTGATCTACCGTAAGCTTTCAACCGTGAATTGGGATCCGGTCGATCAGACTGTTCTTGCCAACGAACAGGTTGAAAATGGTCGTGGCTGGCGTTCAGGTGCATTGGTAGAAAAGCGTGATATTCCAATGTACTACTTCCGCATCACTGATTATGCGCAAGAGTTACTTGACGATTTAGACACGCTTAAAGATGGCTGGCCACAACAAGTGTTGACCATGCAGCGTAACTGGATTGGCCGCTCACAAGGGATGGACATCACTTTCCCTTCAGCAAATCCTGACGTGTATGCAGATGGTTTAACGGTATTTACTACCCGTGCCGATACCTTGATGGGCGTAACGTATGTTGCAGTTGCAGCAGAACACCCGATGGCGCTGAAAGCGGCTGAAACAAACCCAGAATTGGCTGCATTCATTGAAGAATGCCGTATGGGTTCTGTGGCAGAAGCGGATCTTGCGACTGCCGAGAAGAAAGGCATGGCAACCGGTCTTTCTGTGAAGCATCCTGTGACTGGCGAAGAAGTTCCGGTTTGGATCGCCAACTATGTATTGATGTCTTATGGTTCAGGTGCAGTGATGGCAGTTCCATCACACGATGAACGTGACTTCGAATTTGCCAATAAATATGGCTTGACCATCAAGCAAGTGATTGATGCTAAAGGCGCAGATGATGCTGACTTTGATGCGACTCAATGGCAAGAATGGTATGGCTCGAAAGAAGGTAAACTGGTCAATTCAGCCGAATTTGACGGTCTAGATTTCCAAGGTGCATACGATGCATTCCTTGCTAAATTAGAACCAACAGGCCTGGCAAGTTCTAAAGTTCAATTCCGTCTACGTGACTGGGGGGTTTCCCGTCAGCGTTATTGGGGTTGTCCAATTCCAATGATTAACTGTCCATCATGTGGTCAAGTGCCAGTACCTGAAGAGCAGCTTCCTGTGGTTCTTCCGACTGACGTTGTTCCAGATGGTTCAGGTAACCCACTGAACAAAATGCCTGAGTTCTATGAAACGACTTGTCCAAGCTGTGGTGGCGACGCACGTCGTGAAACAGATACGCTTGATACATTCGTAGAATCGTCTTGGTACTATGCACGTTATGCATCTCCAGACTTTACGGGTGGCATGGTGAAACCTGAAGCAGGTCAAACCTGGCTTCCTGTGAACCAATACATCGGTGGTGTTGAACACGCGATTCTGCACTTACTTTATGCACGCTTCTTCCACAAATTGATGCGTGATGAAGGCGTGGTACAAGGCAATGAACCATTCACTAACTTGTTAACGCAAGGGATGGTGCTAGCAGATACCTTCTATCGTGAAGCAGACTCAGGTAAGAAAACCTGGTTTAATCCGGCAGATATCGAGCTTGAAAAAGACGAAAAAGGCCGTGTGCTTTCTGCCAAATATAAAGAAGATGGCCAAGACGTTATCGTTGGTGGTCAGGAAAAAATGTCGAAATCGAAAAATAACGGTATCGACCCGCAATCGATTATTGACCAGTACGGCGCAGATACGGCACGTGTGTTCATGATGTTCGCTGCACCACCTGATCAATCACTGGAATGGTCTGATGCCGGTGTTGAAGGTGCAAACCGCTTCCTGAAACGTGTATGGCGTTTAGCAACAGGTTTCCTTGAAAAAGCGAATACTGCTGCAAACCTCGACAAATCGGCACTGTCTACGGCTGCGCAAGACCTACGTCGTAAGACACACGAAACCATCCAAAAAGTCGGTGATGACATCGAACGTCGTCATGCATTTAACACTGCCATTGCTGCATTGATGGAACTTCTAAACGCCAACAACAAGTTTGAAGCCCAAGATGACAATGACGTTGCTGTTGCACGTGAATCAATTACCACGCTGTTAACTTTACTTGCACCATTTGCACCGCATTTAAGCCAGACTTTATTGGCTGAATTTGGGATTGAATTGAATTCAACTTTATTCCCTGCGGTAGATGAATCTGCGCTGACACGTAATACACAAACTATTGTGGTTCAAGTCAACGGTAAGCTTCGTGGTAAGCTTGAAGTATCTGTAGATGCCTCTAAAGATGACATCTTGGCTCAAGCCAAAGCATTGCCTGAAGTTCAACAATTCTTGACAGGTCCAACTAAGAAAGAAATTGTGGTACCGAATAAATTAGTGAATTTGGTGGTTTAAATCCATATAGCTCGTTCTCCCTTTGGGAGAAGGTTGGGATAAGGGTAATTAACCTCTCCCTAGCCCTCTCCTTTTAGGAGAGGGAACTTAAGGAATAATCTCCCCTAACCCCTCTTTAAAAGAGGGGAACAAAAGGATTTCACAATTCCCAAACAAAGCCCGTTGCCAGCCAACGGGCTTTGACTTTACAATCCAGTTCAGGATTTCAAATATTCCCTTTCGGGAAGCATAGAGGGCAACACATGCATTTGGGCAAACATTTAGCAGCAATTGTTTTAACTTGTGGTCTGAGTGCAGGCTTAGTCGGCTGTGGTTTTCACCTGAAAGGAACCAATCCGAGCTCCGCACCTGTTGCTTACTCTGTCATGAGCCTGTCTTTACCGCCCAACACTGAAGAACTGCAAGAGAAACTGGCAGTTTACCTCGGTGCTGCAGGCGTACAGCTAAGTAATGCACCTAAAGCTTATGTGTTACGTGTCCTGGATTACACTCCTCGCCGTCTGGAACTGAACGGTAAACTGGTTGAAACCTTATTACGTTTAAACGTGACTTTCCGGATTGAAGATGCACAAGGCAATCCGATCACTGAACCACGCACTGTCGTGGCAACACGTACGTATCAATATGATATTGAAACGGTCAACACCGATGACCAGGAACAAAAATATCTGAATCAGGTCATTATTGATGATGTGGCGCAGCAGATCGCGCGTCAGATTTCATCGAACCGCTTACCCTTAGCCAAACAAAATACCTCAGCGCAACCTGCTCAATAAGACCTCTTTATGAAACTTGATTATCTGCAAGCCCTGAAACGTGTCGATGAAGCCCGCGGTGCTTGGGTCTTGCATGGTCAAGAGCCTTTGCTGGAACAGAATTTAATTGATGCCTTTCGGGCCAGCTGGCAAAAGCAGGACATTGAACGTCAACGCTATGACATTAGTTCGGTCGCCGACTGGAAAACCGTCTTTAATGCCTTGAACAGCTTGTCGCTGTTTTCAACCCAGTTGGCGATTGAAGTACATGGCAATATCAAACCGGATGCCAGCGCAATCAAGTTACTGAAAAACTATTTGCAGCATAATGAACAAAACCTGCTGTTGGTGGTGATGCCCAAACAGGATAGTAATAGCCTGAAATCCAGTTTCTTTCAGCTGATTGATGCCAATGGTGTGAATGTTTCGCTGGTGGCCAATTATCCAAAAGACCGGCAGCAGATTCTGGGTATTGAAGCTGAAAAACTCGGCATTCGTTTAGCCAATGATGCCTGGCAATGGCTGGAACAACATCATGAGCACAACCTGCTTGCAGCAAAGAACAGCCTGATGCGGGTTAGCGATACCTTTGCTGAAGTCGATATCATTCAGGTTGATCATTTATATGCATGTTTACAAGATCAGTCACGTTATAGCACCTATGATTTGAGCGATGCCCTGCTACAAGGTAATCTTTCCCAGTCGATCAAAATTTTTCAGTATCTAGTCGTTTCAGGTGAACCGATGAGCCTGATTTTATGGAGTCTCAGCAAGGAAATGCGTCTGTTGATGCAGCTGTTTGAACAACCGCAAAATGCCTTGCAAATCGGGATCTGGAAAACCAAAGTCGGGTTATATCAACAAGCCTTGCGCCGTCTCAGCCCACAGACTTTTCTGGCCTGGCCGGGGTTATTATTAAGAATTGATGCCTCAATTAAAGGACTCGGACATGAAAATCCGGAGCATTTGGTACTACAGGCGATTTCCAGTATCTGTGGCAAGCCCCTATTTCACTAAGTCTTTGTCAAAATTCGAAAAATAAAATAATAATCATTCCTATTAGTTTAAAAAAATACACGATTTATCCTAATTTCGCTTTTATAATCGTTCACAATTCTCTGATTTTGAACCGATATTGATCATGCCAAAAATAAAACCGACGAAATTGATTATGGCCGCCGTGATTGCCATTGCGCTCATCGCTGCGGGGTGGTACTTCCTCAAACCCAAAGAACAGCCTCCGCAATATATTACGGCTGAAGTCACCCAAGGCGATATCGAAAGCTCTGTACTGGCGACTGGTATTCTGGAAGCGACCAAGATGGTCAGCGTGGGGGCGCAGGTTTCGGGTCAGGTCAGAAAAATGTATGTAGAACTGGGCGATCAGGTCAAGCAAGGTCAGCTGATTGCGCGGATTGACTCCGTTCGTCAGGAAAATGATTTAAAAACCGCTGAAGCCAGCATTAAAAATCAGATGGCACAACTTGCAGTAAGACAGGCGAATTTGGCCAAAGTTGAAGCTGAATACAACCGTCAGAAAGCCATGTATGCACAGGATGCCACTTCTCGCTCAGAGCTGGAATCGGCATTTGCGAACTATAAAACGGCACAAGCGGATATCACCGCTATCAATGCACAGATTGAACAGTCGCGTTTGACGCTGGCGACTGCCAAAGAAGATCTTGGCTATACCCAGATTGTAGCCCCGATGGATGGCACGATTGTGGCGATTGTGACTGAAGAAGGTCAAACCGTGAATGCCAACCAGAGTGCGCCGACCATTGTTAAACTGGCCAAACTCGACACCATGACCATTAAAGCTGAAATTTCTGAAGCGGATGTCATGAAAGTTGAAGAAGGTCAGACGGTTTATTTCACTACCTTAGGCAATAACGAGAAAAAGATTTACGCCAAACTACGTCAGGTTGAGCCTGCACCCAATTCAATTAATACCGATAGCAATACCTCAAGCTCATCGTCAAGTTCTGCGGTGTATTACAACGCATTGTTCGATGTACCGAATGAAGATGGAAAATTGCGTATTGATATGACGGCGCAAGTTTATATCGTGCTGGATGAAGCCAAAAATGTACTGACCATTCCTGCTGCAGCCATTCAAGGTTCAAACCGTCTGCCACGTGTCAATCGTGGTGAAGCGCGTGGTGAGGGTTCTCGCGGTGAAGGCGGCCCGGCATCACGTTCTGAAGCTGAATCGGCTCAAGGCAATCGCCCTGCCGGTGAACGTCCAGCGCGTCTAAACCTGTCTGAAGCAGAACTTGCGCTGATTGAGCAAGGTAAAGCACAGCGTGGCATGGTTCGTGTCTTGCAAGCCGATGGTACTGCAAAACCAACCCCTGTATTAATCGGTTTGAATAACCGCGCGACTGCGCAAGTGCTGAAAGGTTTAAAACGTGGTGATCAGGTGGTGATTGCCGATGGTTCTGATACCTCCAATGATGCAGCAAAACGCGGTGGCAATAGCCGTGGCCCAATGAGAATGTAAGCATGAATTCACAACAACAGCCTCTCCTCGAGGTGAAAAATCTGGTTCGTGAATTCCCTGCGGGTGAAAGCACGGTCCAGATTTTAAAAGGGGTGAATCTGGAGATTTATCCGGGTGAACTGGTAGCGATTGTCGGCCAGTCCGGTTCCGGTAAATCGACCCTGATGAACATTCTGGGTTGTCTGGACAAACCAACTACCGGTAGCTATAAGGTTAAAGGCCGTGAAACCCGCGAACTGGAAGCGGATGAACTGGCGCAATTACGCCGTGAATATTTCGGCTTTATTTTCCAGCGTTATCATTTATTGGGTGATTTAAACGCAGCAGGCAATGTCGAAGTTCCTGCGATTTATGCCGGTGCAGATTCATCTGAACGACATGCGCGAGCCGTCAAGATTCTGACCGATCTGGGTCTGGGTGAAAAAACCCAGAATCGTCCGAGCCAGCTCTCTGGTGGTCAGCAGCAACGTGTTTCGATTGCCCGTGCGTTAATGAATGGCGGTGACGTGATTCTGGCCGATGAACCGACCGGTGCATTGGACAAGAACAGCGGTATTGAAGTGATGCGCATTTTGCGTGAACTGAATGCTAAAGGTCATACCATCATTCTGGTCACGCATGATCATAATGTAGCGAAAAATGCGACGCGGATTATCGAGATCTCGGACGGCAATATTATTTCTGATCAGCCCAATGTTCCTGAAGTCGAAGAGCATCTGGAAAAACAGCCGCTAATCCGCAGTGAACAAAAGAAGATTTCTTCATGGCGTTCTGCAGTTGACCGTCTCGGTGAAGCTTTCCGTATGGCCTTGCTGGCTATGAATGCACATCGCATGCGGACTTTCTTGACCATGCTCGGAATCATTATCGGTATTGCTTCGGTGGTCTCGGTGGTCGCGCTGGGCAATGGCTCACAAAAACAGATTCTGGAAAATATCAGTAGTCTGGGCACCAATACTATTACCGTATTTCAGGGTCGAGGCTTCGGAGACAATTCCAGATCTTCACAAGCCAAAACCCTGATTCCAGCCGATGCCGATGCGCTGGCCGAACAACCTTATGTTGATGGCGTCAGTCCGTCGGTGAACAGCAGTGTTACCGGCCGTTATAAAGAAATTGAAGCCTCAACCACGGTCAATGGCGTCAGCGAAGATTTCTTTTATGTGCGTGGCATGACTTTCCAGTCCGGTCAGCCCTTTGACCGCAGTAGCGTCATGCAACAGGCACAAGATGTTGTCATTGATACCAATACCAAAAACACCTTCTTTAAGGATGGTACTAATCCGGTGGGTCAGGTGATTTTACTGGGTAGCGTCCCGAGCCGGATTATCGGGGTGATTGATGCGCAAAAAGGCATGATGGGCAATAATGACAGCCTGAATGTCTACCTGCCGTATTCTACCGTGATGAGTCGTATGCTGGGGCAATCTAACGTTCGCAGCATCATTGTGCGGATTAAAGATGAATATCCAAGTGCGGCGGCGGAAAATGCAATTTTAAACCTGCTGGTACAGCGCCATGGCGCGCAGGATGTGTTTACCCAGAATGCCGACAGTATTCGTGAAACCATTCAGCAGACCACAGCGACTATGACGCTTTTAATTTCGGCGATTGCGGTGATTTCACTGGTGGTCGGCGGGATCGGGGTGATGAATATCATGCTGGTGTCCGTGACTGAACGTACTCAGGAAATTGGGGTACGTATGGCAGTAGGTGCACGTCAAAGTGATATTTTGCAGCAGTTCCTGATTGAAGCAGTGCTGGTGTGTATTTTAGGCGGTATTTTGGGGGTACTGCTCTCGCTCGGGATTGGCCAGCTAATTACCCACTTTGCCGGCGGTACTTTCCAGATGGCCTATTCAACCACTTCGATTGTGGCTGCCTTTGTCTGCTCAAGCCTGATTGGAATTGTGTTTGGCTTTATCCCGGCACGTAATGCCGCTCGTCTGAATCCAGTCGATGCGCTCTCTCGCGAATAAGGAATCTGATATGCAAATGAATTTAACCAAGCTTGCCAGTGCCCTGTTGCTGGGAAGCTCGCTGACCGGTTGTGCGGCAGTGGTAAAAACACCTTATGAGCAGCCTGCGATTAATATGCCTGGCAATTTTCAAAATAATAAGGTTTTAAGTCAGCAGATCCATGCCGACATTCTGGCAGATCAATGGTGGACTTTATTTAAAGATCCGCAATTAAATAATTTGGTGAATGAAGTATTGGCGCAGAATACCGACCTAGCAGTGGCTGGCATCAGTTTACAACAGGCCCGCATTCAAGCCAGACAGGCTCAAAGCCAGCAAGGCGTTCGTGTCGGTGATGCACGAATTTCGACGGGTCATCGTTTTAGCCTGGATGGTGGTGGCGATTCTTCGACCGGCCTTTCACTTGGTTATCCAGGTTTAAGCTATGAGCTGGATCTGTTTGGCAAACTGGCCAATCAGACTGAAGCGGCACGCTGGGAAGCACTGGCCTCTGAAGAAGACTTGCAGGCAACCGCACAAAGCCTGATTGGCACCACGGCACAATTGTACTGGCAACTGGCTTATCTGAATGAACGTTATAGTGTGGTACAGCAAAATCTGGCGACCGCGCAAAAAACCTATGATCTGGTGCGGGTGCAATATCGTGCCGGCGCAGTATCCGGTCTGGATTTAACCCAGGCGGAACAGGCAATTCAAAGTCAACAGGCGACTTTAAGCCAGATTGAACAGCAACGTGTGGAAACACGTACCGGACTCGCGGTATTGCTGCACATGCCGGTTCAACAGCTCGCGATTCAAGAGCCAAGCCGTTTACCGAATATTCAATTGCCGAGTATTCAGGCTGACTTACCGGCGAGTTTGTTGTCACGTCGCCCTGACCTTCGAGCCACTGAACTGCGCTTGCGTAAGGCACTAGCCAATAAAGATGCCAACAAAGCCAGCTACTATCCATCCATTAGTTTGACCGGTAATCTGACCACCGGTATTGGCAGCAGTACTTCCCTCTCGAATGCCCTGAAAAATCCGGTTGCAACTTTAGGTGCCGGTCTGACCTTGCCTTTCCTGCAATGGAATGACATGAAACGTGATCTGCAAGTCAATGAGCTGGAATATGAAAAAGCGATTATGCAATATCGCCAGACCATGTATGAGGCCTTTGCCGATGTAGAAAATGCCTTGTCGAATCGTACTGAGCTCACTAAGCAGGTGACTTTGCAGCAACGCAATGTTGAGCTGGCAGAAAGAACTGAACGCTTGACTGAAGTGCGTTATCGTAATGGTGCAGTGGCCTTGAAAAACCTGCTGGATGCGCAGGAAACCACGCGCAATGCACGGCTGTCATTGGTGCAAACCAGACAGAACCAGTACAATGCCTATGTCACCTTGATGCAGGCATTGGGTGGTAGCCCGATTAAACAATTACCTTAACAAAGCTTGATCCATAAAAAACCGCTGCCAAACAGCGGTTTTTTTAGTTCATATGATTTGAGTCAGTTTATTTCATTTGCAAATACGCATTCACATTTTTCAATAATTCAATTGATCGCTCATGTCCGAGCAAACTGCCTTTTTCCAGCCAGTCCCGTGCGATTCCGATATCACGCTCTACACTAATACCCTTGGTATATAAACGCCCAAGATGGCTATAAGCATCCGCATTCACCTGCACTGCCGCCTGCTGATAATAGTGTACGGCTTGCTCAATATTATTCTCAACACCTTGACCCTGCTCATATGCTTCACCCAGAGCATTCAGTGCTACACCATTCTGCTGAGCGGCTGCTTTTTGCAGATAGCTCAAGCCTAAGGCAATATCCTGCGCAATCTGTTGGCCTTTAAGATATTTCAAGCCCAATTCTGCCTGTGCCTGGGCATGACCCAATTGCGCAGCCTGATGCAGATAACGATTGGCCAGCTCTGCATTATTGATATACACAGGATAAATGCCTAACAGGGCTTGATACAGAAACCATGCAGCCTCTTTCGAACCTTTCGCAACCGCCTGATTCAGGTACTGGACAGCTTTATCACGTATCGGTAAGGGATATTCAGCCAGACTATAAAACCGGCCGACGATATAAATTAAATCCGCTTCAGACTGAGCCACAATCTGCCAATAGTGCTGTGCCGCGCTCTGAATCATTTGTGTGGCTTTGGCAATGTCTTTTACTGTACCGACACCATTTAAATAACACAGCGCTAGCCCCATCTGTGCAGACACATCATCAGGACTAAGCTGATAGGCAGCCTGATATAACTCAAATGCTTTTTGCGGTTCGTTGGCCACCAGGTGCTGCTCAAAATACAGCGCAGCAATCATGCATAATGCAGGCGCATGCTGACTGTTGGCCGCTTCCGACCAGTAACGAAATGCCATGGTTTCATTTTTATCAACATACCAGCCATGAAAATAAGCCAGTCCGATTAAGGTCTTGGCGTGTGCATCGGCGTGTTCTTTGGACTGCTGCAATAAATGCTGGAACACGCGTTGACGCTGGTCGGTATCGATACGGCCTTGTAACACACCGGCATAATAATCATAGAGACCTTTCTGGTCACCGAGACTGATACAACGTTTAATAAATTGCAGCGATTGCGTCAGGTCTTGGGGCAGAAACTGACCATGCGCATAATCATCGGCGATTTGCTGATTGGCAGCCAAATGATCTTGCTGTGCCGCCAGAAACAGATAATGAATTCCTTGCACTAAATCTTGGGTTGTTGAATCTGCCAGATAATACTGGGCCAGCTGATACTGCGAATTGGCATGACCCTGTCCGGCATTTTGAATTAACAATGCCAGACGCTGTTTTTCTGCAGTCATCTCGTTTTGAGGCTGACCTTCGGTAGAAGAAAGTTCAGTAATACGATATTGGGCATCCAGATTGCCACGTGCTACCGCATGTCGGTACCAATACAAAGCTTTTTCCGGGTCAGCCTGTTGATACGCCTCCCCTTCATGAATCTGCCCCAAATGATAGGCGGCTTCATCACTGCCCAAGCGAAAGGCTTTGTCCAGGTAGCTGATGGCTTTTTCAGTATTTTGCTCATGCCCTAGACCTTGCAGATGCATTAGGCCCATACCTACATAGGCTTGTGGAATTTCCTGTTGCTGAGCCAGTCCCTGATAAATCTGATAGGCACGTTCATAATTCGGATGTTCCGGATCTGAACTCAAACGTGCTGCATGTTTCAGTTGAGCATCAATCTGCTCAATCCATAAATCATGTTGTACAGCCTTCGCCTGATCACGTTTCACCGGATCCGGACGTTTCCACATCCAGATCGCCAACGCCCCTATCCCCAAAATCAGTACCAGCAAGAACCACATAGCTGCTCCAAAACATTATTTTTGTTCTGCGAATGAATCCTTTCATTCTAAACGCCAGTTTAAAAAAAGCACATAGATTGTGCTTTTTATTTTTTAAATCAGGCTTTTGCTCTTTTATTATCGAGTTTTTTCAAGCCTTCTGCTACAGCGACCATGGCAAAGCTTGAAGTTACCACCACGGCAGAGCCATAACCACCACAGCGCAAGCCGGCACTGGCGCAGACATCGGCACTGGAGAATGGATTATCGATGGAATAGACACAAGTAATGCCGAATTTTTCTTTGGGCTTTTTGCAGATGCCTTTGCTGCGTAACTGGGCACGTAATTTGGCCAGCATCGGATCCTGTTCGGTTTTAGATAAATCGGCGACCCGAATTTTCAGCGGGTCCAGTTTACCCCCTGCCCCGCCCGATACAATTAAAGGAATCTTGTTAAAGCGACAATGTAGCATCAGAGCAAATTTGGCTTTGACATCGTCAATACAGTCGAGGATTAAATCTGGATCACCTGCTAAAGTTTCTTTGATATTTTCAGGCGTCAGGTAATCATCAATCAGATTAATTTTAATGCGTGGATTAATTGCGCGGCAACGCTCGGCCATGACTTCAATTTTTTCATGACCCAAGGTGGTACTCATGGCAGGTAACTGACGGTTAATATTAGACGCGGCCACCACATCCATATCGACCAAGGTCAGCTCGCCCACACCACTACGTGCCAGTGCTTCTACCGCCCATGAACCTACGCCCCCGATACCAATCACCATCACATGACTTTTTTCATAATGGTTAAAGCTGTCTTCTCCATAAATTTTGGCAACACCAGCAAAACGGCGGTCATATTCATCATCTTGAAGCAGGTCGGTCATAGGTCATCTATAGCAATAAAAATACCGGATCATTTTAACAAAATCCGCTTTTCTTTACCGCCACTAAATTTTTGATCGATTTAAATGACATTCAGACCGGATGAGAGCGACAACCCACTCGAGATTGATTAAAATATCAACAAATTAATTCTATGTCATTTGGCCAAAAGGAGTGAAATGTCATGCTATTTAACACCCTTTTGGGTTTGAACATACTTTGTATCGGGCTTTATTTTTATGTTCTGATCAGCCAAAAAAACAAAAATTATTATCTCAGTATTCTCATTCGTTTAATGACTTTAGGATTATTTGGCTTGGTTATTTTCGATCGTTATGAAACACAGAATCATCTGATCATGTTATTGCTCTTGTGGGTAGGCTTTGAAAGCATGGAGCAGTTTTACGCTAGAAAAAAATCCAGTTCAGTAAAATAAAAAAGAGGCTTGCGCCTCTTTTCAATTCATCGGAATTTAGTCTTTATTCATGATAAAGAAATATTGACGATAATATTTCAGTTCTGCAATCGAATCGCGAATATCATCCATCGCCAGATGCGAGGCATTTTTCTTGAGACCGCTCATGATTTCCGGGCGCCAGCGTTTGGCTAGTTCTTTCACTGAAGAGACATCCAGATTACGGTAATGGAAATACTGTTCCAGTTCAGGCATCAAACGGTGCAGGAAGCGACGATCCTGACAGATCGAGTTACCACACATCGGTGAAGATTTTGGATTGACCCATTTTTTCAGGAATTCAAGGGTTTGCTGCTCGGCATCCTGAGCGGTCAGTTTACTGCGACGCACACGCTCAATCAGACCGGACTGACCATGCTGGCGAGTGTTCCACTCATCCATGGCATTTAACAGACGTGCAGGCTGATGTACCGCAAGCACAGGACCTTCAGCCAAAATATTCAAATTGTCATCGGTTACAATTGTTGCAATTTCAATAATTTGATCATTGTCTGTGTCTAGACCTGTCATTTCAAGGTCAATCCAAATCAGGCGGGTATCAGCGGTGCTGCTCATAAATGTGCAATCTTATTGGGTTTAAAAACAACTATAGTAGCAAATTAATTACATCTTGGGTGTCATTCGGGGGCTGCTTCATGCTATTTTTGCCATCTGATTTACCCGGTTTTTTTAGGATATGAATGGCCTTAATACGTAAGCGTCGTCTGACAGAGCAACAACAGCGCCGCATTCAGAAACAACAGAAAACACGTCAAGAAGATCTCGATACCTCCAGTGATCTTGAAGGTTTAGTGGTGCAACATTATGGCCGCCAACTTGAAGTGCAAGCTTTGTCTCGCCCTGACATTCACCCTGAAAAACCTGTGGTCGCCGATGGTGAGCCTGAACCTTTCTGGAAAGAGATTGAACTGGACAGCGTCTGGCGCTGTCATACTCGAACCAATCTGGATTTATTGGTCACGGGTGACCGGGTCAAATGGCAAGCCGATCCGAATACCGGTTTAGGAATTATCACCGCGATTCATCCCCGAAAATCCTTATTGACACGCCCCGACCGCTATCACAAGGTTAAACCGGTAGCGGCCAACATTTCACTGATTGTGATCGTGTTTGCACCATTGCCTGAGCCAGCGCCGGGCCTGATCGACCGTTATCTGGTGGCCTGTGCCGATGCCGATATTCCTGCATTGCTGGTGATGAATAAAGCCGATTTGTTAAAAGAAAACGATCCGATTCTGACTCTGCTGCAAGAATATCAAGATCTCGGTTATGAAGTGATGCAAACCCAGTCTGATGGCGACCTGACCGCACTGTCCAATCGTCTGGAAAATGAAACGGTGGCTTTCGTCGGTCAATCTGGTGTGGGTAAAAGCACGCTGATTAATGCGATCGTGCCGGATGCCGCACAGAAAACCAATATCATTTCGGAAAACTCGGCACTTGGTCAGCACACTACGACATCAACGCGCTTGATCGGTTTTGGTGAAGGTGCCGCCCTGATTGACTCTCCGGGAATTCGTGAATTTGGCCTGTGGCATCTGACTTTAGATAAGGTACAAAGCGGCTTTCCTGAAATTGAAAACCTGCTCGGCCATTGTCAGTTCCGTAACTGTACCCATAAGCATGAAAAACAATGTGCTTTGCGTCAGGCTGCTGCCGCAGGTGAAATTTTACCGCGCCGACTGGACAGCTATTTACGTTTAATCGACGAAATCACTGAAGCACAGCAAAAAAATTAATTTTCTTAACCCTTGGCCCTTGAAGCGGTGATTTTGATCACCATATTTATGAGCTATACTCTTGGCAATTTTAAAATTGTAATTAGGTGAATTGTGGAACGTTGGTTCGAGTTTATGGGGAATCACCCCTTCTTATTTGGAACACTCGCGGTATTAGTGGTTTTGTTCTTCATTATCGAAGGTCAACGTAACGGTCGCAAAATTTCTCCGCAATCGCTGGGAATTTTAGTCAAAGCAAAAAATGCCATGCTGATTGATTTACGTGATGCCAAAGACTTCCGTGAAGGTCATATCAGCGGCAGCCGTAATATTCCATATAGCCAGATTACAAAACATGTTGAAGAGCTGAAAGCATCTGATCGCCCTTTGGTGTTCATTTGTAACCTTGGACAGGTGGCTGGTACTGCATTACAGCAGGTTGGTCATGCCGATGCCTACCGTCTTGATGGCGGCGTCAGCAACTGGAAAGCTCAAGGTTTACCTTTGGTGAAAAGCAAATAATCCACGAACAGGAGATTGATCATGGCTGAAGTTACTATTTACTCGACGACAGTGTGTCCTTATTGCGTGCGTGCAAAACAGCTACTGGAACGTAAGGGTGTGGCATATAAAGAGATTAACTTGTCTCAAGAAGCGCCTGAAGTACGTCTTGAATTGATGCAGCGTACCAATCACCGTACCGTGCCACAAATTTTTATTAATGATCAGTTCATCGGTGGTTTTGACCAACTTTATGCTTTAGAGCGTGAAGGCAAACTTGATGAATTGCTGGCTTAACCTTACTAAAATTATCACTTCATATTAAGGATCAAAAAATGAGTGAAGAACAACAAGCTCAACCACAATTGGCATTAGAGCGTATTTACACCAAAGATATTTCTTTTGAAGTTCCTGGGGCGCAAGTTTTTACCAAGCAATGGCAACCTGAGTTAAACATCAATCTTTCTTCTTCTGCAGAAAAAATTGATGAAACTCATTTTGAAGTGGCTTTGAAAGTCGTGGTTCAAGCAACCAACGAAGGTGATACCGCGTTTATCGTTGATGTGACTCAAGCTGGTATTTTCTTGGTGGATGGCGTTGAAGAAGAGCGTCTTCCATATATCCTGGGTGCATACTGTCCGAACATCCTGTTCCCGTTCCTACGTGAAGCAGTGAATGATATGGTGACTAAAGGCAGCTTCCCACAGTTGCTACTTACACCAATCAACTTCGATGCTGAATTTGAAGCCAATATGCAACGTGCGCAAGCCGCTGCTGTAGATGGTCAAGCTTAATCGCTGTCCTTCAAATCAAAAAAAGACCGCTTATGCGGTCTTTTTTATTGCCTTGAGTGGCCTCCCCCTTTATCAAAGGGGGAATGAGGGGGATTTTAATCATTTCCTCACTCAGAGAAAGAAGTCATTCCCCTCTCTCTAACTCTCTCCCTGAGGGAGAGAGGATTTATAGGACTTATTCCGCATCCGCCATCAAATCAGCGCTCATACCTACCGTATTGAAACCGGCATCGACATACAGGATTTCACCGGTAATTCCGTTAGCCCATGGCGAGCACAGGAATAATGCGGCATTACCGACATCTTCAATCGTCACATTACGTTTTAATGGAGCAACTTTCTCATTCAGGTCAAGCATTTTACGGAATGATTTAATACCGGAAGCTGCCAAAGTACGGATTGGACCCGCAGAGATCGCATTCACGCGAATACCTTCCTGACCCAAGCTAGACGCCAAATAACGTACGCCAGCTTCTAAAGAGGCTTTGGCCATACCCATCACGTTATAGTTTGGCATTACACGCTCAGAACCTTGGTAGGTTAATGTTAGCAAACAACCTTGACGGACTTGCAGCAAAGGTTTTGCCGCGCGTGCCATTGCGATAAAGCTATAGGCACTGATGTCATGCGCAATATTAAAACCTTCACGATCCGTGATTTCGGTGAAGTCACCATCCAGCGTATGTGCCGGTGCAAAACCGATAGAATGCACTACGCCGTCCAGACCATCCCAGTGTTTGGCCAGTTCAGCAAATGCATAGTCAATTTCAGCATCTACTGCCACATCACAAGGAAAAACCAGTTTCGAACCAAACTGTTCAGCAAAGTCATCTACCCGCTTTTTCAGCTTTTCATTTGGATAAGTAAAAGCCAATTCAGCACCTTCACGATGCAATGCTTGAGCAATACCAAAAGCAATCGATAATTTACTCGCAATGCCCGCGATCAAGAAGCGCTTACCCGCCAAAAGTCCTTGTGCCATGTGAATCTCACCTAAAAAAATGTATATGGCATGATGCCAAGTCTGGAGCGTTTTAGAAATTGCATAATGCACCTTTTTTTCGATTTATGATGAACTGGGAATTTAAGACTGAGTTAAGAGTGTTAACTTAAATGATCAAATGCAGGGCCTGATGAGTATTTTGCCAGAGCTGTTCAGCCAGTTCCTCTTTGTGCATATGTAGACTCTTTGCCAGTCCTTGCAGCACATAAGTTAAATTTGCAGGTGTATTTCGGGTACGTTGCTTGGTCGAGCTTTGACAACAGAGTGGCGTCATATCCGGACAGTCAGTTTCCAATACCAGATGTTCTGGCCCCACATACTGCGCCACTTGATGCAATTTTTTGGCATTTGGATTGGTGATTTGCCCGGTGATACCCAGTTTGAATCCCAGCTTGATAAAAGCTTTGGCTTCCTCAATTCCACCACCAAAGGCATGCGCAATGCCGCCCTGTTTAAATCGGTGCTGTTTTAAAATCTGCAAAACCTCCGCATGTGATCTGCGGATATGCAGCAAAACTGGCTTATTGAATTGTTGTGCCAATTCAAGCTGTGCAGTAAAAAAATCTTTTTGTTTCTGAAAAATTTCAGCCTGTTTGTGCTGTTTTAAAAAGGTATCCAAACCGATTTCGCCAATGGCAATACAATGCTCATTTTTAAGCAGCTGTTCCAGCTCCTGTAAATGATCAGTCTGATGCTGTTCAATATAAAATGGATGCAAGCCCGGCGCTAAGTGACTTTGCGGTGCATTTTCCAGGTCATTGATAAAGTCGTGAGTTCTTAATAGGTCAGCAAAACGGTTTTGCAAAAAACCAATTAGAACCAGATGCTCGACACCTGCCGCTTTGGCCGCATACGCCAACTGTTCCCGATCAGGATCAAAATCGAGAACATCAAAATGGGTATGCGTATCAAACAGTTTCAAGGTCATTTGGCTTTTGCAGCAGATGCTGGCTGTGCCTCAGAGGCAGCTTTTTCAGTTTTAGGCAGATATTCAGGTTTCAGTACACCTTGTAGCTGCTCATAAGGAATCATTAAACGTGGCAAGCCAACCACATATGGCCCAATTTCATATTCGGCATATTGCAAGACCAGACCTTGTTGAGCCAGATAGAAATTATCGGTGAGTTTGAACTTCCAGGCCTGCTCATATTCCGCCACATCTTTGGCCAGTTTGGACTCTACCACCCAGTTTTTAAACGCGTCATAAGCACGCGCTTCCAGTTGAGCTTTCTGTTTGGCTGCAATAATGTCATCCAGTTTGACCAGTTTTTTCTGCTCCAGATCAAAATTATAATAGGTCTGTGCAGATGCGCCGTGTGCGCCTCCTAGATAATAACTGCTGTTCAGAACCACGGTCGCCAACGGATCACCTGAATTCAGAATCTTGGGCTTAATCATCAGGCTAATACTATGACTGGCACTCAGGGCCTTGAGTTCCTTATCCAGATTCAAGAAAGTCTGCATATAGGGCTGGGTTTGCTGCTCAAGCTGCTGTTTCGGTGTGGTCACTGTGGCCAAAGCCGCTTTAGGTTCAGAGGCGGCAACGTCTGCTTCGCTGGCAGCGCTCACTTTTGCCGGTTCAATTGCATCCACAGACAGGATACTTTTCAACTGTTGCAGAATCTGCTGGTCGATCCATTCATCAATAAAGCTCTGATTACTATTCAGGCGTTCGATCGAGATTTCTGGACAGCTTTTGTCTTCACATTCTGGAATCGCCAGCTTGAGCTTTTCGGTATCGCCGCTGAGTTTAAGTGCTTCAGCTTCGGCTTGTAGCACCTCGGAAGCACTTGAGTCTTCCGGCTCATTACTCTTCGGCTGGCAGGCACTCAGCAAGATCGCTGATGCCAGGATGGATAAATAAAAGATATTCTTGTATTTTGGCATTCATTCACCTTTTTAGAACCTGTACGCTTGCAGGATCATGAGCTTTAAAACATATGCTGATAGATATCAGCTTTCAAGACCTGTTGTGTTTGTTGTTTTGTTAAATAAATATCCAGTTGTTTGGCATCTTTGCTAATTTCATGGCTGCGAAAATGCAGCCCAATGCCTTCCTGATCAAAGAACCAGTCAGCCTGTCCCCAATACAGTTTTTTCGGCGCTTTCTGCTGAACTTGCTGATCATTTTCTTTGAGCCATGTCTCATAGGCTTGCTGGATAATCTGATCCATTACTAACTGTTGCTTAGGATCAACAATATCCAGTGGGGTCAGCATTTTCTGCTGGCGACGATCCGCCACAAAAAAATAATAGCGCTCATGTACGCTGACATTTTCCTGTTTGGTATCGACCCCGATCTGCATCAACACATATTGATTGCGCTGGTAAGGAATACGGGTATATAGCGATAACTCATAAGCCTTGTTCAGATTGAGCTGCGCCTGCCAGGCATCCGATTTTTTTACATAGGCATTGATCGCCTGCTGTAAATTCATGTCCTGTTTCAAGCCGATTTGATCCTGAATTACTTTGGCCTGCTGCTTTTCAATCCACTGGTTCATCCATGGATCAACCGTATGTAAGGTCTGAATATCCAGATTGATACAGTTTTTATTTTCACAAAATGGCAAGGCAATCTTGGCCGGCTGCTCTTGAATATTCAGATAAGGCAAAACATCTGTGGTCTGCTGAGCTGCGGTCATTTTCTCATTTTGCGGAGTATTAACAGGCTCTTTTTCGCTTTGATCACAGCCACTCAGGACAAGACTTAAACCAATCACAGAACCGAGGACGACTTCCTTGCTGAGCTTCATTCTCTTTGCTATATCTATCGAGTTATTAATTGCTTAAATGTAGCATAAAATAAAACAGCTTCCGGAGAAGCTGTTTGATATTTTTAAACTTTAGCTGCGTAGCCTGAAAGTTTAGTGTTCGCGCGTATTGTGGAACACGATGTCCGGATAACGTTCTTGCATGAGCTGTAAATTCACCCGGCTTGGTGCAAGATAAGTCAAATGACCTCCACCATCGACAGACAATTGGTCATGAGCTTTTTTCTTGAATTCGTTGAATTTCTTCTCGTCATCACAAGACACCCAACGTACTGTGTTGATGCTGACCGGTTCGTAAACACAGTCGACCTTGTATTCTTCTTTCAGACGGTAAGCCACCACTTCAAACTGTAGCACACCTACAGCACCTACGATCAGATCATTGTTATTCTGCGGCATGAATACCTGGGTTGCCCCTTCTTCTGAAAGCTCTTTCAGACCTTTTTGCAGCTGCTTGGATTTTAGCGGATCTTTCAAGCGGACACGACGGAACATTTCCGGCGCAAAGTGCGGAATACCGGTAAACTGAAGTTTCTCACCCGAGGTAAATGTATCACCGATCTGGATGGTGCCATGGTTATGCAGACCAATAATATCACCCGGCCAGGCTTCTTCCAGATGCTGACGATCGCCAGCCAAGAAAGTTAAGGCATCGCTGATGCGTACATCTTTGTCCAGACGCACATGCTTCATCTTCAAGCCTTTCTCATACTTGCCTGAACAGATTCGCATGAAAGCAATACGGTCACGGTGTTTCGGATCCATATTGGCCTGAATCTTGAAGACAAAACCGGTAAAGCCTTCTTCATCCGCTTCTACAACACGATCTTGGGTCGGATGGGCTTTAGGAGATGGTGCATATTGACTGAAGGCATCCAGAACATGGTCGACACCAAAGTTACCCAAGGCTGTACCGAACAACACAGGCGTTTGACGACCGGCCAGGAATTCTTCACGATCTAAAGGCTCATTGGCCATTTGTACCAGTTCCAGCGATTCTTCAAATGCTGCCCAAGCCAGTTCACCCACTTTCTCACGAAGATCAGGATAGTCATAACCATCTCGCACTTCGATCTCGGTAATGACTGAACCGAAACCGGCTTTATACACGTAGAATTTTTCTTCGATTAAATTGAATACACCGGCAAAATCACGGCCAGTACCGAGCGGCCAGGTGATCGGGACACATTTAATTTTTAGAACGTTTTCGATTTCATCCAGAAGCTCAAGCGGCTCACGGATTTCACGGTCCATTTTATTGACGAATGAAATGATCGGAGTATCGCGCATCCGACACACTTCCATTAGTTTAATGGTTCGGTCTTCGACACCTTTTGCCCCGTCAATCACCATCAGCGCCGAGTCTACCGCGGTTAGGGTACGGTAGGTATCTTCCGAGAAGTCTTCATGTCCCGGGGTGTCCAGAAGATTGATCATCTTGTCTTTGAAAGGGAACTGCATTACCGAGGTAGTAATCGAAATGCCACGCTCTTTTTCCATTTCCATCCAGTCCGATGTTGCGGCCCGGTCAGATTTACGGCTTTTTACCATCCCGGCCACCTGAATGGCCTGACCCCATAACAGCAATTTTTCTGTCATGGTGGTTTTACCGGCATCGGGGTGGGAAATAATAGCGAACGTACGTCGCTGGGCGACTTGTGCCGCCAGTTCTTGCTTAAAGCTCATGAAATATACCTACTGCTCAATGCACAGCATTCGAGATCAAATTCGATCAATATGAAAAAAATTGGCGATATTGTAGCAGAGTTTCAGGGTGGAGTTCCGTGAGCCATGTCGTCTATCCTGACGCTCAATCAATTAGAGCGCTATTAATGGAATTGTAAGTTTTCTAGTCGTTGTTCATCTACCGGCAAGCCCAGTAAAAAACCTTGTAACTGTTCACAACCCAGTCGGGTTAAAATTTCCGCTTGCGCTTCAGTTTCAACACCTTCGGCGGTTACCACCAAGCCCAGTTTCATGGCCAGCTGAATAATGCTTTCCAGAATCATTTCTTCTTTGGAACCGACTGCCAGATTTTTGATAAATTCACGGTCAATTTTTAATTCATCTACGGCGAAATTCTTTAAATAGAGAAAACTGGAATGCCCTGTACCAAAATCATCAATGGCTAGACGGATGCCCATTTGTCTTAAGCGCTTAAAGCTGCGCATACTCACATCAATATGATGCATGGCAGTCGATTCAGTAATCTCGATCATTAAATGCTGAGGACTGATTTTATATTGTGCAAATAACTTTTCTAAAGTACTAAACAAATGCTTATGCTCAAATTGTACTGCAGACAAATTGACCGCGATAGGGAAAAATTCAGTATGTGTCTGTTGCCATTTTTGAATCTGCTGACAGGCCAGCTCCAATGCACAATAGCCCATTTGAATAATCAGTCCGGTTTTTTCAGCCGCATTGATAAACAGATTCGGGCCGAGCAAACCAAACTGGGGATGGTTCCAGCGAATTAATGCCTCTACCCCACACAAGCTACGGTCTTTGGTCCGAAACTTGGGCTGATAAAACAGCACAAACTGCTGCTCTTCCACGGCTTTATATAGGTCATTAATCAGGGTACTCTGGCTCTTGCTTTCATCCTGGTCGGTAGAATAATTAAAGACTGAATAGGTATTGCGCCCCTGATACTTGGAACTCAGCATGGCGGCATCAGCATTGACCAGCAGATCCTGTAAATTCTTGCCGTGTTCCGGATACATGGCAATGCCAATACTGCCCGAGATATGAATACTCTTGCCTTCAATCAGAAAACTTTCCTGAATCAGTTCAAGAATCTGTTCTGACATTTTTGCAGCTTTGGCGACAGATGTGTTTTCCAGTACCAGCAGAAATTCATCCCCACCAATTCTGAGCAGCTTGGAATGATGGCCTAATAACAGATGAATCCGCGTGGTCAATTGAATCAGCAACTGATCACCGACCAGATGGCCAAACACATCATTGACTGCTTTAAAACGATCCAGATCGATATATAATAAAGCAATTTCATGCTGCTGTTCGGACTGACCTGAAAACAGCAGATTTGCATATTCAGCCAGATACAAACGGTTAGGTAATTTGGTCAGATTGTCCTGAATGGTCTGATTTTCAATTTGTTGATTGGCCCATGCAAGCTGACGGTTGCGTAATCCCACACGCAGTTCGGACACGATGATACAAATCAGCGTTACCAGCAGCAATCCACTCATCAGTATCATGGCCAGAAATAGCTGATCATGTGCCTGAACTAATTCCGGTGACTGTTGCATATGGGCGGCAGTAAAATTGAATGACATCATGCTAATAGAGTGCATGCCAAAGATGCCGAGTGCGATCACACCTGCTACGAGAACTGCCCGGAAAAATGACCAGGTACTTCTGGTACTTAACCAGAGGGTAAACATAGCGGCAATACATATCACCAGAACAGATAGAAGCAGCGCCCCCCAATCCAGCTCGTATTTATTCAGCACAAAACCTGCTGTCAGCCCGATAAAATGGATCAACCAGATGAGTAGGCCCAATAGTATGGCGGTTAGCATTAAACTGAAGATTTTAAAGTTTGGCTGTGAAGCGCCTGAAGCAATTTTTTTAATCCGTGCGATGAGAGAGCAAGCGACCAATGCAGAAAGAACGGAGCTGATGACCAGACCAATATCATGCTGAATGTCAATCATATAAAATGTTCCCCAGCGGTGATCATTTTTATTATGCTCTGCACTGATATTTCCATTTTCACCCGGTCAAATTTGAACTCAGTAAAATCTCAAGACTGACCATCCATGCAAGCCAATTGATCTGCAACAGCATCAGTCTTAACTAAAATTTAGAATTTATATTTCTTTCATTCAAGGTTGAGAATTGCCCCAAAAATAAGACTCAACAGAAAAATAAAATATGACTTATATATTAGAAGTGTTTCAAATTTAAGCAAATATTTAGCTTCATTTTTTTAGCTCATTTATTCGATCACCATCACAATTTTTTTCTTTTTATTTAGACAGATGGCACTTCATAGCAAAATTTTATTTGGTCTTTTGTGCAGATTTGCAAAATAAAAAAATAGCCTGTCGAAACAGGCTATTTTAATGAATGATAAATAAAGTTAAATCTTAGGATTTTTTCTGTAATTTGGCATAGTCCAGTAACACATTTGCCGCTTCAATCACAAACGCTTCTTCTTCAGGCAGAGCCGGACGTTCTTTGGCCTTCATCTTGGCACGTGTTTCAATCAAGGCATCCAGTGAAGCCTGATAACTTTCCCAGTTTGGATAAGGTTTCAGACCTGTTGCAGCACGGCGCGTGTTTTCTGCATCCAGCGTTTTTTGCTCCATGGCAATCAACTCAGCTTTACGCTGTTGCAAGTCCAGTACCTGACGTTTCTCTTCTTCGGCTTTCTTCATCACGGCTTTACGCTGTTCTAAATACTTGAACTGAGAATCCAGTGTGACCCGTTGCTGAGAAAGTTTAGCTAATTCAGGAACGTATTTCTGTACAGCCCCTTCACGTTTAAATGGTGCCGTTGGAATAGTATCCCACTGCAAGGCATTTTTAGCCTTACGCTCACCAAACTCTTCGTTATAAATATCGACCAGTTTAATGTCCGGAACAACCCCTTTATTCTGGGTACTACCACCGGTCACACGATAGAATTTACGCTGCGTCAGCGTCGCCTGACCATGCGCTAAACTATCCAGTTGCACCTGTGCTGTACCTTTACCGGTGGTGGTACTACCAATCACAATCCCGCGTTCATAATCCTGAATCGCAGCAGAGTAAATTTCACTGGCCGATGCAGAGGCCAGATTCACCATCACTGCCAATGGACCCGCATAAGTTTGTGCACCACCATCATCATCTTCAAAGACGCTGACATTACCATTGCCATCACGGATCTGCACCACTGGGCCAGACTTGATTACTTGCCCTAGCATACGTGCCACTTCTTCCAGTGAACCACCCGGGTTATTGCGTAAATCAACAATAATCCCGGCAACATTCTTCGCTGCCAACTCTTTCAAGGCTTTGTTGGTATCTTCGGATACCGAACGATAATCCGTACCGGCACGGCGTGCGCGATAGTTCAGGTAGAATGACGGAATTTCGATCACACCATATTGATATTTCTTGCCATCGCGCTGAATGTCGACTACACGTGTACGCACACCGGCATCTTCTTCCTGAATCACGTCACGGGTAATAGTCACATTACGGGCCTGCCCCATGGCAGCACCCGCACCGAGTAAGCGTAAAGTGACTTTCGTGCCACGTTTACCACGAATCAGACCGACAATTTCATTACTTGGCCAGCCAATGACATCGACCATCTGTTCGCCGTCTTGGGCCACACCAATGATACGATCCCCTGATTTGACCTGACCGGATTTGCTGGCCGGACCACCTTCAACGATGGTTTCAATTTTGGTGTAATCTTCATTGCCGCGTTCCGGGCGAATCGATACGCCGATGCCTTCCAGCTGTAAAGTCGTCTGACGATTCAGCTCCATCGCATCCACAGGCGGGAAGTAATTGCTATGTGGATCATAAGTCAGCATCATTGCATTCAGTGTCTTGTCGAGCACATCATCGCTCTTGATGCGGCTGAGACGTTCCAGCTGACGGGTATAACGCTTGGTCAAGGTTTGCGCAGGCGTCAGATCTTCAGGACCCGTCAGGTCTTGTCCATTCGCCAGTTCCGGATTGGCTTTCAGGGCTTTCTGCTTGGCCAATTCCTCTTCTTTACTGATGGTCAAATTGATCAGCTGAGACACCAGCATTTTCGACCAATGCGCGCGCTGTTCAGCCTCAGTTTTAAAGAACGGCGCTTTTTCACGATCCGTTTCGATATAAACATTCGGCTGATTCAGATTCTGCGGTTTTTTCAGTTCATTCAACATATAGGTGTAGAACTGCTGCAAGCGCTGTTGATATTGCGCATGCATTTCATAAGGACCAGACAAATTGCCGGCTTTCAGATTGGCACCAAAATTGGCACCATAGCGTTTCTTATAGTTTTCAACTTCTGGAGCCAAAAACAGACTATGTTCCGGATCAAGACTATCAATATAGAAATCAAAAATACGCTGTGAGGTCTGGGCATCCAGACGCATATTTAAATAATGCTGACGGTCAACCAGGGTTGCCAGCTGACGTGACACCAGCGCCTGCTCTTGAGATGGCTGAATTGCTTTACTGACCACTTCATTACTATTGGCCGCAATCGCATCATTCACTACATGGGTAAAAAAGAATCCACCTGTCGCAATCGCAACTGCGCAAGCTATAGTTTGAAATTTCATAAATAATTCGTACTTCCTTGGCCTAGAGACCAATGTGACCGTGTTGCTTTTCGACCAGAATTTAACGTATTCAGCATCTTAAACAACTTAATATGTTTATGTCGTGTAGTTTTATCATATTCTGTGCTGACAAAGTGTAGCAAATCATTGCAGAATTCAGGTATTGTTTTCTCCGAAAAACTCTAAAACGGATTCCGCATATGATTGGCGCATTGATGCTCGACATCGCAGGCACAACCCTCACTCAAGAAGATATTGAACTATTAAGTGCGCCGCAAGTCGGTGGAGTGATTTTATTTGGTCGCAATATCGAATCTCCGGCGCAAGTCCGTGCTTTGACCGATCATATGCGTCAGGTGCGTCCTGATATTTTAATTGCGGTCGATCAGGAAGGCGGTCGTGTCCAGCGTTTAAGACAAGGCTTTACCCTGCTGCCTGCAATGGGAAGATTTGGCGAACTTTATAGTAATGATCCACAGCGTGCTTTGGAACTGGCTGAAAAATGCGGCTGGCTGATGGCAGCTGAAGTGCTGGCTGTTGGCATTGATTTCAGCTTTGCCCCGGTACTGGACTTGAATGATATCAGTGATGTGATCGGTGATCGTAGCTTTGCCCAAAATATCCAGGACATTATTCCACTAGCCAGCGCATTTCTAAAAGGTATGAAACGTGCCGGTATGGCTTCAACTGGTAAACATTTCCCCGGGCATGGCTCGGTCAAAGCGGACTCACATGTTGCTGCAGCGATTGATACGCGCTCCTATGCAGAAATCCAGCAAAAAGACATGCGAAGCTTTATCCAACTGCAACCACAACTAGATGCGCTGATGCCGGCTCATGTCATCTATAGTCAGGTCGATCCCAATCCGGCAGGCTTCTCGGAATTCTGGATTCAGAAAGTTTTACGTCAGGAGCTTGGTTTTGACGGTGTCCTGTTCTCGGATGATTTAAGCATGCAGGCCGCATGTGTCGCAGGCGGTGCCGATGCCCGAATTCAGGCCGCACTCAAAGCTGGTTGTGATATGGGTCTGGTCTGTAATGATCGTGCGGCACAATGTATCGCACTGGAAGGAATTGAAGATCTGCCCCTCCCGAACCAGCAACGCCTGGAACGCATGCGCGGCAACATCCCGAACATCCAGATTGGTGATGAACTGGATCTGGGTGAAGAATGGCGCGAGATCCGTGATGAAATACTGGCATTTAAACAGCAGCCCAGCTAAAACTTTTTAAATCCAATCAATATGAAAAAGGGGCACGACAAGGTGTTCCTTTTTTATTATAGTAATGAAAAGTTTACACTTTTATTTAATCAACTTAAAAATAACAATAAGGTCAGAACTATATGACAGACTCACTTTCGCAACATCGCCATATTTCTTTTACGGCGCACTATACCGGCTATATCTGGTATCAAATGGGGATCTCACATCCAGCCTTTGCTACATCCAAAGGCAAGTTTCTGGCCAAACTGTTGCATCCACTTGAATCCTGGGCGGAACGCCATGTTGGCGGTAGCATGCGTACGACACTTAAGCAGCGCCATCAGATGATTGATGAGCATCTGTGTCAACTAATTGAGCAACACCCACAATTTCAGGTTCTTGAAATTGCCTGCGGACTATCTCCACGCAGTTGGAATTTTAGACAGAAATTCTCCGAGATTAATTATCGTGAACTGGATCTGCCCGATATGGCCAAGATCAAGACCCAGGCTTTACAGCAAATTGATCAGCATGCACCCGAAGTCCTGACTGCCGATATTTTTAGTAAAGAGTTGGACTGTATTTTTCAAATGTTTGACCGCAACCAACCCTTGGTCGTCATTAGTGAAGGACTGATTAATTATTTTGCTCAGCACATGCTGTTTACCTTATTAAAAGGCGTCACGGAATATGGACAGCAATTTAGCGAAATCCATTATCTCAGTGATATTTATCCTGAACCGGTCAAAAATAAATTGGCAAGTTTTATCTGGAGCAGTAGCCGTCTGCTTAAATTCATGTCTCGCAGTGCGTTTACCTTTCATTTTAAATCTCCCCAAGAACTGCAACACTTTTTTCAAGATGCAGGATTTGACCAGATTGAGGTACAACAACCCCAACGTTATTTTGCCGAGCCTCGTCAGCCAAACCCGACACCAGAACAAGATGAACATTTAGGTGATCTGGTGTGGATGATTCATGCAGTGAAAAAAAACAGCGTTTAAGTACGCTGTTTTTTATGATGATGTTTTTTTAAATTGCCGCATCAAATACTTCAGCTTGTGACAGCATTTTTTGCATTTGTATGAAGTGCAATAAGCGTTCTGCGACTTCAAAACTGCCATGTTTAAATAAAGCACGCAGCTGGGTATCATCCTGTTCAAAGATTAGGCATTCAATCTGAAATTCCCCTGCTTCATCTTCCAGATGCAAGGCCAGATCACGTGGATAAGCTGTTGCGCATACTGCCTGTTCTACATCTAACTCCAGCAATACCCCAAAGAAATTCATGTCCACGATCTCTGCTTTTAAAATGAGATCAGAATGACGATGACTGAGGAAACGCTGTGAATCTTGCACCTGAATCCGCTCTTCACCGCGACGTTCAAGCTGCTGTATCTGCTCAGGGCTAAACGGAATAATTCCCGGCAACTGATCGACCGGTTCATCACGTAAGAAGGTTGCAAACAGATGCATGGTTTCTTTACGACGTTGTAACTGCGGTACATGATCGGCGCCTGCAATTTGTACATACTGCATATTCGGACATTGCAGGGCAAAATTGGCATTCTCATGTGGCAAGGTAAAACTGTCATATTGCCCACATGCCACCAGCACTTTGCACTGTGGAATCGGCACATTGGTCAGACGCAATAAACGGTTGCAATTGATATCATAACGATCCTGTTCGGTGGCCGTAAATTCCGCCATCTGTTTAAAGAACAAACGCTTTGCAGTCGGTGACATCCGGGTTTCTGTTAAACGTGCATGATTCACCAGGTACAAAATGACGGCCTGACCAAATTCATCCATACGCTGTTCTTTCATTAGATGCAAAGACTCTTCCAGCAGCATCCGCCAGCTTTTACGGGTTTTCTGCATCACACCCATCAGGATCATCCGATCGACCAGTTCAGGACGCTGATCTGCCAAACAGGAAGCCACCACTGAACCCAAGGACATGCCTAGAATTGCCACTTGCGGCAGCTGCATCTGTTCCAGCCAGCGCCCCAGCATCGCAGCAAGGTCTTCAAGCTCCAGTGTTCCGGCAGACAGACCTGTGTCGACATTACTAATCTGCTGGTTGGCCCCCATGGACGGTAGGTCAATCAGAATGATGGGACCTGCATCAAAAAGCTGTTCTACACAGTATTTGTAGGAATTAAAATTCTGGAAAGCTCCCCCAATAATCACCATGGGTCTTAAATGTAAGGTATCCGGACGGGCGATCGCCATATATTCGATTTTCCAGCCATCCATCCAGGTGGTGCGTGGTGGCTGCTTAAAACTGTGCTTATCATAAAAATCAAAAAAACCATCGTGGCTATGTGGTTCCAATACATGGGCATCCATGTGGATAATGGAATTCATATTCCTTTTCCTCCGTCCTTGCCTTATTTTTATTGTGCAAGTCATGCTTAACAGATCTTATAATTCAGGCGCATTCCGGTGTGCCTAAACACGCATCCTGCTCTTTAATAATTATAAATGACATCAATGTCGCGTGTTTCATTCTATACAGAGCTGCTTTTCACAAGCAACCGCTTCAGTAACCACTTATCTGCTTTTAAACAGAAAACAATTTCAAAATGTTTAGAAGTTTGCGAAAACAGATGATTTTTAACAGATGGGCTTCATTGTGCAGCAGCAGGCTGTTAATATCGAAATGAAATTTCTAAGTGATCAAACCGCTATGCAAGAGTCTATTGAACAATACATGCAAACGGTAGGACAGCAGGCACGCCAGGCGTCTCGCATTTTGGCTCGCGCGTCCACCCAAATTAAAAATAATGCGTTATCTGCTATTTATACGGCTTTAGAAAATAGCCAAACTGCTATTTTGGCTGCTAACCAGAAAGATATGACTAAGGCGCATAACAGCAATCTGGACTCAGCCCTGCTTGATCGCTTAGAACTCAACCCCGCACGCTTTAAAGATATGTTACAGGGCCTAAAAGATGTCATTGGCCTGAAAGATCCGATTGGTGAAATTAGTGATATGGCTTATCGCCCATCCGGGATTCAACTGGGCAAGATGCGTGTGCCTTTGGGTGTGGTCGGCATGATCTACGAATCACGTCCTAATGTCACGTTGGAGGCTGCATCACTCGCGCTCAAATCAGGCAATGCCATTATTTTACGGGGCGGCTCAGAAGCTCTGGAATCGAATCAGGCAATTGCAGTCGCGATTCAGCATGGTCTGAAAGTCGCAGGCTTGCCTGAGGCTGCCGTACAGGTCGTGAATACGACTGACCGCGCTGCAGTGGGCCAGTTGATTACCATGACCGAATATGTGGATGTGATTGTGCCTCGTGGCGGCAAGAGCCTGATCGAACGGATTACTGAGGAAGCACGCGTACCGGTCATTAAACATTTAGATGGCAACTGTCATGTCTATGTGGAAGCTCAAGCGGACTTGTTGAAAGCATTGCCTATTGCGCTCAATGCCAAAACCCATCGCTACGGCGTATGTAATGCCATGGAAACCCTGCTGGTCGATGAAAAAGTCGCTGAAGAATTCTTGCCACGCATCGCAGAGCTTTACCAAGAGAAAAAAGTCGAACTGCGTGGTTGCCGGGAAACCCAGCGTATTCTTGGAGATGCAGTCATTACGGCCACTGAAGAAGACTGGTATACCGAGTATCTGGGTCCGATTCTGGCGATCAAAGTTGTTTCGGGTATAGAAGAAGCCATTGAGCACATCAACAAATATGGCTCGCATCATACTGATTCCATCATTACAGAAAACTACAGTCTGGCACGCGAGTTTTTGGCGGGTGTAGATTCAAGTTCGGTCATGATCAATGCCTCTACTCGTTTTGCAGATGGTTTTGAATATGGCTTAGGCGCAGAAATCGGGATTTCGACCGATAAAATCCATGCTCGTGGCCCAGTCGGACTTGAAGGCCTGACGTCGCAGAAATGGATTGTCTTTGGTGATGGTCAGATTCGCCAATAAGTATTCAGATCGCTCATTTAAAACCGCCTCATTTATGAGGCGTTTTTTTTATGGGCAGATAAATTCACACTGAAATAGATGGATCAGAACCTTCGGGTCATTTTATTGATAAATCTCTTTATAGAATTGTATGTAGAAACAATATTTGCCTTTTCAGGCGCTAAACTAAAAAACCAATCTGTTCTAAAATAAACTTTAAGCAGAATTGAGTATTCTTATTGATTATATTTTCAGCATCATTTTATTTATAAATGAAAACTATGAACTGATAAATTTTAGTTATTATTGTTAAATCGGTCGATAATGCTTAAGTCTAATCTGCTAAAGTCTATCTAGGACAGAAAAAAAACAAATGTTAAAACATATTCATTGATCTGGATTGCTGCTTCATTGTCCGCAATTGGGTCAAGCAAATGGACGAGAATTTTAATTAAAAATTGGGTAATCAATCGTGTCTAAATCAGTATTAGTTATTAATTGTGGCTCTTCTTCAATCAAGTTTGCATTACTTCTTGAGGAGCAGAATTTCCGTATTCATGGTTTAGCTGAGAACTTAGGCACAGAGAATGCTCGCATTAAAGGCGTGACGGTTGGCAATGAGCCGGTCGATATCCACATTCCATTTGCTGACCACAAAAAAGCACTCGAAGTCGGTCTGGAACGTCTGGCCAACTACCGTCCGGACGCGATCGGTCACCGTGTCGTACATGGGGGCAGCCTAACCAAAGCTGAACTAATCAATGACGAGATTATTGAAAAAATTCGTGAAGCAACGCCGCTTGCACCATTACACAATCCGGCACACCTGATTGGTATTGAAGCTACCAAACGTTTATTCCCGGAATTACCACAGGTTGCGGTATTTGATACTGCCTTCCACCAAACCATGCCAGCGCATGCTTATCGTTATGCCCTACCGAAATTCCTATATACCGCCCATGGTGTACGTCGCTATGGTTTCCACGGGACGAGTCATGCCTATGTTTCAGAGCGCGGTTCTGAACTGGCAGGCAGTTTCAAACAAGGTGGCTGGTTAACCGCGCATCTGGGTAATGGTAGCTCGACCTGTGCCGTGTGGAATGGGAAAAGTGTAGATACCTCAATGGGCTTAACCCCGCTTGAAGGCATTGTTATGGGCACACGCAGTGGCGATGTTGATCCAAGTCTGCACAGCTTCCTGGCGAAAAACCTAGGTTGGGACATTTATAAAATTGACAAGATGCTGAATAGCCAAAGTGGTCTTTTGGGCTTGTCTGATCTGTCCAATGACATGCGTACGCTGATTGAAGCTTCAGAACAAGGCAATGAAGATGCCACACTGGCGATTGAAGTATTCTGCTACCGTTTAGCTAAGTCTCTGGCAGCGTTGAGCTGTGGTCTGCCACGTCTTGATGGTCTGTTCTTCACTGGCGGCATTGGCGAAAACTCAGCGTATATCCGCGAAAAAACCATGACTTACCTGCCTCATTTCGGTTTCAGTCTGGATAAAAATGCCAATAATGAGCTGAAACGCGGTACTGAAGGTCGGATCGATTCAGGTACAGGCCCACAAATCTGGGTAGTGCCAACAGATGAAGAAGGCCGTATTGCCCGGGAAGTTCAAAGTGTGGTTGAACTTGAAGTGGAGCGCAATACTGCAAAAAAGTCTCAAGCTGAGGTAATGCCTGCATAAGCAGGCTTTAGCTTCTTTTTCACTGATTTTTATTATTCTGCGACTGACATAATTTATGAAAACAATTTTATTGGTTCCCACGGGGGAAGGCGTAGGCTTAACTTCTGCATGTTTGGGCCTGATTTATGCACTGGAATGCCAAGGGGTAAAAGCTGGTTTCCTGAAACCTTTTGCCCAGGAATTGAATGAAATCGAAGACCGCACCACGGCTTTGTATCGTCATATTTCTCAAAGTGAAACGGTTGAACCTATCCGTTATAGCAAAGTCTTGCAGCAGATCAATCTGGGTGAACAGGATGAATTGCTTGAAGAAGCGGTGCGTCTGCATCGTCAAATTGCTAAACAGCATGACCTAATTATTGTCGAAGGGCTGTTGCCAAATACTCAGGACAGTTTTGCCGATGATTTGAATGCTTCACTGGCACAAGCACTGGATGCCAAAGTTATTGTCGTCAGCAATGCCAATATTCAGCAGCCAAGCCAAACCGCAGATAAAGTTGAACATCAGCTGCGTAATTTTGGTGGCGCTAGCTCTACCCGCCTTGCGGGCATCATGTTGATGCGCACCAAAGGCCTGCCTGAAGAATCTGCGCAGATTCCTGTCACGCTGAATCCGGATTTACGCCTTAAAGCTGAAACCGCCGAATTTATCACCGCCATTCAGCAGACGCATCCGCATATTGGCTCTGAAAAATTACCAGTGATTGGCTTGGTGCCTTTCAGTAAAACCTTAAGTGTGCCGCGCATGTCTGATCTGGCTGCACATATTTCTGCCTACTGGATTAACGAAGGCGAAGCCAAACAGCGCCGTGTACAACATAGCAGCCTGATTTCAGCCAATATTGAACATGAATTGCATAAATTTGTGGCTGGCGAATTAATTATTAGTGCCTCTGACCGGATTGACGTATTACTGGCAAGTAGTCTGGCCAGCAGTAATGGGATTCCTTTGGCCGGTCTGGTGCTGACTGAACATCAACAGCCAAATGATCATGTACTGGAATTCTGTCAAGCTGCCATCAAGCAAGGTTTACCGATTTTACATACGCCACTTAGCACTTTTGAAGCCGCACAAAAACTGGCAAATCTCAGCAATGAAATTCCAGTGGATGATACCGAACGTGCAGATCAGGTGACACGTTTTGTTTCAAGCCATATCAATCCGGAATGGCTGAATCAAATGTTGAATGGTTCTTATAAGCCACGTCTGTCACCTTCCGCTTTCCGTCATGAACTGGTACAGAAATCGATTGCTGCGAAAAAACGTATTGTACTGCCAGAGGGTGATGAACCGCGTACCGTACAGGCTGCGGCCATTTGTCAGGCGCGTGGTATTGCACAGTGTATTTTGCTGGCCAAGCCTGAAGCTGTGCTAGAAGTAGCCAAAGCTCGCGGTATTGAATTGCCTGAAGATCTGGAAATTCTTGATCCGGATCTGGTGCGTGAAAACTACATCGACAAGATGGTGGAGCTGCGTAAAGGCAAGCTCAACGAACTACAGGCCCGTGAACAACTGCAAGATACAGTAGTACTTGGCACCATGATGCTGGCGCTGGATCAGGTTGACGGTTTGGTGTCGGGTGCAGTGCATACCACGGCGAATACGGTACGTCCTGCTTTCCAGCTGATTAAGACTGCTCCGGATTACTCACTGGTATCTTCCGTATTCTTTATGCTGTTGCCAGATGAAGTCTATGTGTATGGTGACTGTGCGATCAATCCGGACCCTGATGCAGAACAGCTGGCCGAAATTGCAATCCAGTCCGCCGATTCTGCCAAAGCCTTTGGTATAGATCCACGCATTGCCATGATTTCCTATTCGACAGGAACTTCGGGTACTGGCGCTGATGTGGAAAAAGTCGCGGAAGCTACACGCATTGCCAAAGAACGTCGTCCTGACCTGTTGATTGATGGGCCATTACAATATGATGCAGCATCGGTGGAAAGCGTGGGGCGCCAAAAGGCACCTGATTCACAAGTGGCTGGACGTGCCAATGTATTTATTTTCCCGGATCTGAATACCGGTAACACGACCTATAAAGCGGTACAACGTGCTGCCAATGTAGTCAGTGTTGGACCAATGCTGCAAGGCTTGAATAAGCCGGTCAATGACCTGTCGCGTGGTGCCTTGGTCGATGACATCGTGTTTACCATTGCCTTAACCGCGATTCAGGCCGAGCAGCAAGAAGCTTAATACTTCTTGAATTTAAGTTTTCCAAACCATCTGATTGAAAAATCAGGTGGTTTTTTTATAAAAAAACACTCATAGCTTCAATAAATTCAGCACGCGATCATTATCTCGTTTTAATAAACAATAAAAATGCCAGTCTTTCGAACTGGCATTTTCAACGGTTACTCATAAAGTCTGTGACATAAAAAATTAAGCTGAAGCAGCCCTGCTTTTCAGTCCACTAACTTTAATTTCTTATAAGGTAGTCCACTCTTTACGTACCTCTTCCGCAGTTTTATTGAGCACGACGCTATCGTCTTTGATTTCACTTACCCAACTCAAGGGAATCAGATGATGCTCATTATTTTCATCATCACTTCTTGTTAATTTAATTGAATCCTGACCTTCTAAATGGTCCACCTTCCCGACTTGAGTACCACATGAAGCAATGACTGAAGCATGTTCTTTAATATCACTTGCATTAAAATTGTTCATTCTACTTGCCTGTTTCTAGAAGTTGAGAGAAACAGTCTAAGCAATAAAAAATGCCGCATGTGTAAGGGTTTTCAGGCTTTGAGTTTTTCTGGGTTAAAAATGTAAATGGTCAACATGGCTTGAGTAAGCTATAGGAAAGATACTTTTTAAATTTGAGTTTTCAAATGTTTTTATAGTTTGATGAACTGGATTTGAAGATTTGAAGATTTGAAGATTTGAAGATTTGAAGATTTGAAGATTTGAAGATTTGAAGATTTGAAGATAGCTTAATTCTTTGAGATTTTAAAATAGGAGAAAGAAGATAAGCTTAGGCTTGCTCTTCTTTCTGACCATACATCCAAGTTGCAGCGATATATACACAAAAACCAGCTGCCATCAAAATACCTGTAACCATTGTTAGGATCTCCCGTTTCAATAGCTGCATTATGTAAAAGTTTTATGACAGTTATATGACAATCTGGTTTTTTATTAAATTTTAAATAAACAATAAAATTCAAATACTTAACATAAAATCAGAAAAATTATGCGTATTTTTCATCTAAAATATGACACTGAATATGACAACTTGCTGTCATATTTGACCCATTGAATAGCTAAAGTCCTTGCTCAGATTGCTTAAACTATAAACTTTCGGCCAATGCTCGCCCAAAATGCCCACAACCCGATTCTTTTGTCTTATAATTTAGCCCGCTAGCTATCAGCCCGCTCAAGAGATATTTGTATGACAACTATTATCAAGCAAGATGACTTGATCACATCGGTTAAAGATGCGCTTCAGTTCATTTCTTACTATCACCCACAAGACTTTATCCAAGCGATGAGCCGTGCGTATGATCGTGAAGAGAACAAAGCTGCTAAAGATGCGATCGCACAAATCTTAATTAACTCACGCATGTGTGCAGAAGGCCACCGCCCAATCTGTCAAGATACCGGTATCGTCAACGTATTTGTTGAAGTGGGCATGGACGTTAAATTCGATTTAACCATGAGTTTGGATGATGCAATCAATGAAGGCGTACGTCAGGGTTATTTAGAAAACTCGAACGTGCTTCGTGCATCAGTTCTAGCCGATCCTGCATTTGGTCGTAAAAATACCAAAGACAACACTCCTGCCGTGATTTACCACAAGCTTGTGCCTGGTAATAAAGTAGATATCACTGTGGCAGCCAAAGGTGGCGGTTCAGAAAACAAATCTAAACTGGCAATGTTAAACCCATCTGATTCAATCGTGGATTGGGTACTGAAAACTGTTCCAACCATGGGTGCAGGCTGGTGTCCACCAGGTATGCTGGGAATCGGGATCGGTGGTACTGCTGAAAAAGCCATGATGCTTGCCAAAGAAGCATTGATGGAAGAGATCAACATGGACGAATTGCTTCGTCGTGGTCCACAAAGCAAAATGGAAGAGCTTCGTATCGAAATCTTCGAAAAAGTAAATGCTTTGGGTATTGGTGCACAAGGTCTTGGCGGTTTAACCACTGTACTTGATATTAAAATCAAAGATTATCCATGTCATGCTGCAGGTAAACCAGTTGGTATGATCCCGAACTGTGCTGCGACTCGTCATGCACACTTCCAGTTAGATGGTACAGGTGTTGCACATATTCAAGCACCTAAACTTGAAGACTACCCTGCTGTGACTTGGGATTCTTCATCTTCTAAACGTGTTGACCTTGACACGATTACCCAAGAAGAAATGAATAGCTGGAAACCAGGCGATACACTTCTTCTTAACGGTACAATCTATACAGGTCGTGATGCTGCACACAAACGTATGGTCGACATGCTGAACAACGGTGAAGAACTTCCTGTTGATCTGAAAGGCAAGTTTATCTACTACGTTGGCCCTGTTGATCCAGTCGGCGACGAAGTTGTAGGCCCTGCTGGCCCAACAACGGCTACGCGTATGGATAAATTTACGCGTCAAGTTCTTGAAGCAACTGGCATGTTCGGCATGATCGGTAAAGCAGACCGTGGTCCTGCTGCCGTTGAAGCCATTAAAGACAACCAGGCAACTTACCTGATGGCTGTCGGTGGTGCTGCTTACCTCGTGTCTAAAGCTATTCGCGAAGCTGAAGTGGTTGCCTTTGCTGACCTAGGCATGGAAGCAATTTACAAGTTTGTGGTAAAAGATATGCCGGTATCTGTAGCGGTTGATGTGAATGGTACTTCTATTCACGCGACTGCACCTAAAATCTGGCAAGCAAAAATTGGTAAGATTCCAGTAGTTGACGCTGCTGCGGGCTAATTAAATCTGTATAAAAAAGCACCCATTCAGGGTGCTTTTTTATTATATTTTCTCAATAAAATGTCAATTACCAAGTCCGTGGATCCCAAAGTTTAAAAGGTGCTTTTAGCTGTACATCCAATGATGGATCATAAGCAGTCGGTTCAATTTTTTGGGCTTTTTTACGAATCTGGCCAGTTTCCTGATCTTGTGCCACGAAGTTAAAACTGTCTGATTTTAGCTGAGTAAAAGCAATTTCATTCAGACCAACTTTTTCCGGCATCAGCATGAGTGGCCCTGAAACACTCCGGCGTGTACTGATATTCTCTTCATCATATTTAATAAAATAAGACTGTCCCGCTTCGACAGTAAAATCCAGATATTTAGGTTTCTGGAAATGCAGCGCGCCTAGCGGTCGACTGGTACTCAAACGATAGGTCCCTGCAGGCACTTCAATCCAGTAATAATGGTTGTGCAATAAGCTTGGAATATGTTCTTGATTAATAAATAGGCTGGCAGCAACAATTTCCTGACGATTCCATTTAGAATCGGGCCGGTATAAATACACGATGGCGGCTTCATCATGCTGCGGTTTCACCGTCTGAAACTGGTTGCCCTGCTTTTGATTGACCCAACCGCCAATGGTGAACATGCCGATACGATGCTGCTCGACAAAGCCCGGTTTTTTTTCAAGATCGATATTTTTTAAAGTGCTGAGTGGCTGTGTAGGCTCAACGACGGCTTTCTTACCATGACACCCCAGCAATGCCAAACTGCTGATGAGTACAATTGCGACTCCACGCATGCTTATCCCTCACTGCGTCTTTATTCTTTTGTATGCAAGTGCTTTGCGATTTGTTTTTTATAAGTTTTAGGCATCCACGCCTAGTGAATCAGATTAACACCGAGCTTTATTTTTGGAAATAAAAAACGTGCGAAAACACGGAGTTTTCGCACGTTTCGGACGAATAGCAATTAAGCGGATTTGCTATTCACGACCTTTAAATCTATTTTTGTCGCAGTCTCTTGCTGATCATGTGGCTGACGCTCGGCACGGTATTCCGGCTCTGCTTCACCTTTAATCACGGCTTCATTGATGACGACAGTGCCGACATCGCTACGGCTTGGCAAGTCATACATGGTTTCCAGCAATGAATTTTCTAGGATCGAACGTAGACCACGTGCACCTGTATTACGCTCAACTGCTTTCTTAGCCACTGCACGTAATGCCGATTCTTCAAAAACCAGATCCACATCTTCCATATCAAATAGATGTTGATACTGACGGGTCAAAGCGTTCTTCGGCTCAGTCAGAATCTGCATCAGTGCTTCTTCATCCAACTCGTCTAAAGTGGCAATCACTGGCAAACGACCAATAAATTCTGGAATCAAACCAAATTTTACCAGATCAGTTGCTTCAACTTGACGGAACAAGTCGGACAGTTTCTTGGTTTCATCTTTTTTACGCACTTCTGCAGTAAAGCCGATGCCACCTTTTTCCTGACGCTGCTGCACAATTTTCTCAAGTCCTGAGAATGCACCACCACAGATAAACAGGATGTTCGAGGTATCAATCTGAATGAATTCCTGCTGCGGATGCTTACGTCCACCTTGTGGCGGAATTGATGCAACCGTGCCTTCAATCATTTTCAATAATGCTTGCTGAACGCCTTCACCCGATACATCACGCGTGATGGATGGGTTTTCAGACTTGCGGGTAATCTTGTCGATTTCATCGATATAGATAATCCCCTTTTGCGCTTTTTCGACATCGTAATCTGCTTTTTGCAAAAGCTTCTGTACGATGTTTTCTACATCTTCACCCACATAACCGGCTTCGGTCAGTGTCGTTGCATCTGCCATGGCAAATGGAACATCAAGAAGACGTGCCAGCGTTTGTGCAAGCAAGGTTTTGCCCGATCCTGTCGGACCAACCAACATAATATTACTTTTTGAAAGCTCGACTGAATCATCAGCTTTCTTGCCATTATTTTGCACTTTCAAGCGCTTGTAATGGTTATAGACCGCAACTGACAAGGTTTTTTTCGCGACGTCCTGACCAATCACATATTGATCCAAGGCCGCACGAATTTCATGCGGTTTCGGCAAAGGACGATTGGCCCAGTCATTGGTTTCCACCTGCTGACTGGTTTGAACCAAATCTAAGCATACGTCCACACATTCGTTACAAATGTATGCGTCCTCGCCTGCAATCAGCTTCCCGACTTCAGACTGCGTTTTACCGCAAAATGAACAATGCTTTTGTCCTTGAGGATGTTCGGACATATTTACTCCACTATCTCAATCTTTAAAACTTATGGACGTTTAGTTAAAACTTCGTCCACAAGACCGTATTCTTTCGCTTGCTGAGCAGTCATAAAGTTGTCACGGTCTGTATCACGTGCAACTTTCTCATAATCCTGACCGCTGTGTTCAGCCATTAAACGGTTTAAACGCTCTTTAATAAACAGGATCTCACGCGCATGAATTTCAATATCTGAAGCCTGACCACGGAAACCACCCAATGGTTGGTGAATCATGACACGGGCATTTTCAAGGCAATAACGCTTACCTTTGGTACCGGCATTCAGCAGGAACGCACCCATTGATGCTGCCTGACCCATGCAGTACGTTACGACATCTGGTTTGATAAACTGCATGGTGTCATAAATCGCCATACCTGCAGTTACCGAACCGCCTGGTGAATTGATATATAGATGAATATCTTTATCTGGATTTTCCGCCTCTAAAAACAACATTTGCGCAACGATCAGGTTCGCCATGTTGTCTTCAACTTCGCCCGTCATAAAAATTACACGTTCACGCAAAAGGCGTGAATAAATATCAAAAGAACGCTCACCACGAGAGGATTGTTCTACCACCATTGGCACTAAAGCGTTTTCAATCGTTGGAACATACATACGTTTATTTATTCCTAAATTTTTTGTGACCTAACCCATAATCACAATATGAGGGATAATCACTGAAATTGCAAAAAATTCGCCAACAAATCCATTATATTTTTTGCATTAGTTTTGTGAAAAACAGAAATGCTTTTTTCAGGCATCAATATGAAAAAAAGGCGCATTAAGCGCCTTTTTTATCGAAAGCTAAATTAGCCTTGTTGACGAGCTTGCTGCTCTTTCAATAAGTCTTCATAGCTTACAGTCGCATCAGTTACTTTAGCAGAAGCCAAAATGTAATCAACAACTTGGTCTTCTAGTACAACTGCTTCGATTTGGGCACGTTGTTGCGCATCGTTTTTGAAGTATTCAATTACTTCGTTTGGATCTTCATAAGAAGAAGCCATGTCTTCGATGTACGCTTCAACGCGTGCAGCATCTACTTCAATTTTCGCATCAGCTAAAACACGGCTTACAAGTACGCCAAGTTTTACAGATTTTTCAGCTTGTTCTTTGAACAATTCGTCTGGAAGCATGCTTGAATCAAATGCTTTCGCACCTTGAGCACCAAACTGCTGTGTGAACTGCTGGATCATTTGTTGACGTTGACGGTCAATTTCTTGAGCAAGCATAGTAGCTGGAAGTTCAACTTCGTTTGCAGCAACTAATGCATCGAAAGTCGCGCCTTTAACCTGGTTGCGAAGGCCATTCTTCACTTCACGTTCCATGTTTTTACGAACGTCAGCTTTTAACTTCTCAACGCCTTCTTCTTCAGATACACCGAAGATTTTCAGGAATTCAGCATCGATTTCTGGAAGTTTTTGTTTTTCAACAAGCTTCACAGTGATTTTGAATTGAGCTTGTTTACCAGCAAGGTTTTCAGCTTGGTAGTCTTCAGGGAAAGTTACATCAATCACTTTCTCTTCGCCTTTCTTCATACCAACGATACCGTCTTCGAAGCCAGGGATCATACGACCAGAACCTAGAACAAGTTTGAAGTCTTCCGCAGAACCACCTTCAAATTTTTCGCCGTCGATTGAACCTTCGAAATCAAAAGTTACTTGCATGTCTTTTTTAGCCATGCCTTTTGTTTCAGCCCAAGCAGCACGTTGTTTTTGAAGATTTTCAATCATCTTCTCAACATCTTTGTCATTTACTTCAGCTGCTTTACGCTCAACTTCCAAGCCGTCGAATTTCACTTCGATTTCTGGATAAACTTCAACAGTCGCTTCATAAACTAAAGCGTCGTCTTTCATTTCAGTTTTTTCGATGTTTGGCATGCCCACAGCATTGATTTTTTCTTGCTGGATCGCTTCGAAAACTGTGTCACGAATAATATCGTTTACTACTTCTTGGTAGATACCCGCGCCGTATTCACGACGAACTACGTTTACAGGCACTTTACCTGGACGGAAGCCGTTGATCTTCGCAGTTTTAGCAGTGCGTTTTAAACGAGCTTCAAATTGCTCATTAATACGGCTCGTCGGTACAGAAACATTTAAACGACGGGCAACGCCCGAAACCGCTTCAGAAGTTACTTGCATGGCTTCCTCTATATATTAGGTTATAACAGGTTTATAAAAATGTGCCACATTATATGACAACATTTAAGGATATACAAAAAATACGCGCGAGTTCCAGTTTTTAAGCCCTTTTTTTATTTGAATTGCCATCTTTCCAGATGCCCAGTCAACCCAATTTAAATGGAGAAAATGTATATTTTTATTGCAAATGATAAACACTATCATTAATATCCAGTTTCTTATTTGAGCAACAATACTAATTTATTCTTCGGTTCGGGAATTTGGTCATGCATAGTTTTAGTCTTCGTCCACTTACATTGGCAATTCTTGGGGTTACAGCAACATCTGCTTTCGCAGAGACTGTGAACGAGACAGCGACTCCTACAACAACACATCAAATGTCTACGATTGTGGTTTCAGCGGCGGGATATGAACAGAAAATTAAAGATGCTCCAGCATCTATTACAGTTCTAACAGAAGAAGATTTTAAAACTAAACGCATTACTTCTATCGCTGATGCTCTTGCTGATGTAGAGGGTGTCGATGTTTCACCAGAAGCAGGTAAGACTGGCGGTTTAAATATTCGTATCCGTGGTATGAGTCCAGAATATACTTTAATTCTTATTGATGGACGTCGCCAAAATAGTACCGGCGATATTTCACCAAACGGTTTTGGTGAGACAAATAATAATTTTATTCCACCTATTTCTGCAATTGAACGGATTGAAGTGATTAAAGGCCCAGCTTCTACACTTTATGGTTCAGATGCTATGGGGGGTGTAGTCAATATTATTACTAAAAAAGTGGCTGATACTTGGACAGGTTCTGTAACTTTAGATGGAACGCTCAATCCAAATTATTCAGACTTCGGCAACCAACGTAGCATTGATTTTTATGGTTCTGGCCCTTTGATAAAAGACTTATTGGGTCTTCAGATTAGAGCTAAACATTGGGAACGTGATGAGTCTTCAATTACTCAAAATATTGACGAGGGAGAGTCTTTAAGTGGTGGCCAAAGCCCTGCCGAAGGTAAGATGGACACTATCGGCGCACGTCTAACCTTAACGCCTACAAGCGATCATGATATTTCTTTAGATATTGAATCTCAACGCCAAACATATGAAAACCCAAGTATTTCTTCTGGTTTCCAGTTAGGCACTGTAGGTGCAAATGGTGGTTATGCAGACACCATGGAATTCAATCGTGACAAGTATGTTGCTGCACATCAATGGCGCAATACGATTGGTACTCTAGATAACAGTTTAACTTACAATACTAGTGAAACTGTAGGACGTTTAATTCCGTCGCGTGCTCAAGCAGGCTCTTTAGAAGAAAACCCTCGTTTATTAGAAAGTGAAGATTTAATTTTCGATACTAAATTCACAACTCAAGCTATTGATGGACATAATATTACCCTAGGTGGTCAATGGTGGGATGCAAGTATTAAAGATGGTTTACGTGTCAACAAAGAAGTGAGTTTTGACCAACTCGGCTTATTTGCAGAAGATACTTGGGCACTTAATGATTCGTTAGCACTTACACTTGGTTTACGCTTTGACGAACATAGTACTTTTGGTGACTTTTGGACACCACGTGCTTACTTAGTGTGGAACGCAAATGAAAATTGGACATTCAAAGGTGGTTATAGTGAAGGTTATAAAGCCCCACGTCTAGAACGTCTTACTGATGGTATTTACAACGTAAGTGGGCAAGGTCGAACACCTACCTTTGGTAATCCAAATTTAAAACCTGAAACAAGTAACAACTTTGAAATTGGTACTTATTTTTCTAGTAATACTAACTTTGATTTTAATATCACAGCTTTCTACAGTGAAATTGAAAATAAAATTATTACAGGCTTACCTGAATTCCGTTGCGATGCCAATATAAATAAAGCTGATTGTGAAGCATTTATGGCAAGTGTCGGTACACCTTGGTTAATGCAAAGTGGTGATACAGGTACTCGTGGCTGGAATGTTGCTCGTCCAGTAAATGCTCAAAAAGCAGAAATGTATGGTATCGAAACGGGTTTCAACTGGGATTTTGCCCCGGATTGGAAACTTAATGCCAACTATACTTGGACAGAAACTGAGATTAAAGATTCTGAACTAGGTAATCCATCATTTACAGATACACCTAAACATATTGCAAATGCCACTTTAAGATGGCAAGCCGCTGATCAACTGCAATTATGGGCACGTGGTGAGTATCGTAGTGAACGTGACCGTTATCCTGGGCAAGTTTATGACAACTTAAGCGCTACCGATCAAAAAGTATTCAATACTTTAGGAGACTTTAAAGGTTATGCCTTAATGCACCTTGGTACAAATTATACGGTAAATGATAATTGGGATTTAGGCGTAGCTTTATATAACGTTTTCGATAAAGACTTTAATAAATATATGTCAATTGCAGACGGTGCATATAATGAATATGTAAACACCCAAGAAGGTCGCCGTGTTCAACTCAGCACTACTTTTAAATTCTAATTAAACTATTAAATTAAACCCTGCCTTGGCAGGGTTTTTTCTTATTGTGCGATCAACACTTTCCAAAATATTACTAATTTATGCCCTTCTATAGACATCATTATTCTCAATAAAAATTTAATAATCAGATTAATTTTTCAATATTTATTAAAATCAAAAACTTAAGTAGATATTGTTATATCATTACATTTAAAAACTCATTTAATATTTTCTTAAAGATCATGAATTCCCATGATAAAAAGATAAAAATAAAAACAAGAATCATTATTATTCGCATACATTTTTAGTATTCATTTATTAGGTTCAACATGACCTTCATTAAAACACGTAAAAAAATCGTTTCCTCTGCAATTGTTTCATCTTTATCAATGGTAGCTGGATCTGCGATGGCCGAAGAACAGGTGATCCAGTTAGAAACTATTCATCAAGAGGTTAAAGCTGAACAAGCACCCAGCTTAAAAGTAGATCAATCTGCGAATAGCAAATTTGTAGCGCCTTTACTCGACACCCCAAAGTCAGTTTCAGTAATTTCAAAACAGCTGATTGCAGATACCCAAGTGACGACTTTAGCTGATGCACTGCGTACAGTTCCGGGGATTACCTTGGGTGCAGGTGAAGGTGGTAATCCGAATGGTGACCGTCCATTTATTCGTGGTTATAACTCTGAAAGCTCGATGTATGTAGACGGCGTTCGTAATGCCACCTCACAAAACCGTGAAATGTTTGCGGTAGAACAAGTTGAAGTGACCAAAGGTTCTGCTTCTGCCATGGGCGGTGCAGGTACCACTGGCGGTAGCATTAACATGATTTCTAAAGTCGCTAAAGCGGGCGATTTTCTAGAAGGTTCGGTCGCTGGCGGCACTGACAATTATCAACGTATTACTTTAGATGGTAACAAAGACTTTGGTAATGGTATTGCGGCACGTGTTGCAGTCATGGGGCATCAAAATGAAAAAGCAGGCCAGAAAGACGGTGCAGAATATAAACGTGCCGGTATTGCACCGAGTATTAGCTTTGGTCTGGACACCCCTACTCGCGCGACTTTAAGTTATTACTATTTAAAAACCGATGACACACCTGATTCAGGTATTCCTTATAACAATCCATTTGCGCTCACAAATGCAAATGTAGGATTGAATGGCAACGGCAAGCCAATTGATATTAAACAAGGTCAATATTATGGCTGGAAAGATCGTGATTTCCAGAAACAGGAAAATCAGTCAGGAACGCTTAAATTAGAACATGATCTGACGGACAACTTAACGATTAGCAATACGGCAGTGTATAACACGTCTAAAAATGATTACCTTTGGACAAACCCAGATGATTCAAGAGGTAACTTCTTACTGAATGGTAATGTCTGGGCACGTGCCAACTCACGTGTGGCAGATACTGATGCTTTTACCGACCAACTTGCTTTAACCGGTAAATTTAATACAGGCATGCTTAAACATAATTTTAATCTAGGTGCCGAATATTCAGACCAAGAAACTGACCGTACCCAATACATTATCGATGGTGTTAACGCTACAGGTAATGTACACAATGCCTGTAACGCTGGTGATATTACTTCGGGCTGGTGTACTTCGGTACAGAACCCAAACCGTGGGCCATGGACAGGTACATTAAGTACCAATGGTGCCGACCAGTACAATATTCAAAGCAAATCAAAGTCTGTTTATTTCCTGAATAGTATTGAATTCACCCCTCAGTGGCTTTTAGATTTAGGCGTACGTTGGGATGACTACTCAACTGAGCAAACCATGCTTGCAGGTCGTTTTAATACTACGACTCCAGCAGGAACAATTGTTAAACTTGAAAATGATAAAGACTTTATCAACTATCAAGCTGGCCTGACCTTTAAACCTGTTGAAAATGGCAGTATCTATGCAAGTTATGCGACTTCGTCTAATCCAGTCGGTGTAGATGGTGGCGATGGTTCTGAAGGGATTACAGCTGCAATTAACAACCTAAAGCCTGAAGAAGTCCGGAACATGGAGTTAGGAACCAAATGGGATGTCTTGAATGATAAGCTCAACCTGACTGCAGCTATTTTCCGTACAGAAAAAACCAATACTCGTGCGACCGGAGATGATGGCACTACAAGTAATATTGGTGAAACTCGTGTCGATGGCATTGAGCTTGGTGTAAATGGCAACATCACGGATAAATGGGCTGTATCTGCGGGTTATACTTATTTAGACAGTGAGTTAGTTGATGGTGGTTATGAAAATATTGGCACTACAGCAGCTCCAATCTACATTTCCAATAGAAGTAATGGTAATCAGGTTCAAAACGTCGCGAAAAACAGTGCAACCCTTTGGACTACTTATGCAGTAACTCCTGCTTTAACCCTAGGTGCTGGTGCCGTCGCAATGGATAAAGTCTATGGTAATGCTACTAATACCAAGTTTGTACCAGGCTATGTTCGCTATGATGCCATGGCACGTTATAACGTGAATAAAAACGTTGATTTACAATTGAACGTCAACAACCTGTCTGATGAACGTTATTTCACAAAAGCCTATTCATCTCACTATGCGACCGAAGCAGAAGGTCGTAGTGCAGTGTTAGCAGTCAACTTTAAATATTAATTCAATGCAACCGCATAGCCTCCTGATGGGGGCTATGTTATTTTTAAAAGACGATTATTCAGGGGTTTCTCGTGCTGCATCATATTCCAAATGTACTGAACAAAGAACAGGTGCAATATTTCCGTGAGGAGATGAAGAAGATTGAGTGGGTCAATGGCAAAGTCACCGCGGGTACACTCTCTGCCAGCGTGAAACAGAATCAGCAATTACCTGAAGATCATCCCCTGACCCAGCATTTAAGTACGATCATTCTTGAATCGCTGGGACAGCATGCTCTGTTTTTATCGGCAGCGATTCCGCTGGATATCATTCCCCCGCTTTTTAACCGCTATGAAAATAATGAAGCTTTCGGCTTTCATGTCGACAATTCGATTCGCCGGATTCGCGGCAGCAATGAACGCCTTAGAACGGATTTATCCTGTACGGTTTTCTTGAGTGAACCTGAAGAATACGTCGGTGGTGAACTGGTGGTCGAAGACACTTACGGTTATCACGAAGTGAAACTTCCTGCCGGTGATATGATTCTGTATCCGTCGACCAGCCTGCATGAAGTCACGCCAATCACTGCCGGTTGTCGAATTGCTTCATTTTTTTGGGTACAAAGCATGATCCGTGATGATGCAGAACGGCATATGCTGTTTAATCTGGATCAGAGTATTCAAAACCTGAGAATGCAGCTGGGTGATCAGCATGCAGAAGTTATGAAACTGACCAATCTGTATCATAATTTAATGCGTAAATGGGCTGAACTTTAAAAGAGGCTCTGTCTTCAATGATCTTTGGAAATCACTGGATTTATTTTTTATCAAAATATACTGCGTTATGGCACTATTGAACGTAATAAATAACGCATTATGTCCAAATCAAGAAAATATAAAATACGATATTTAAAATAAGTGAAAATATTTTTCAACACTTAAACTTTATAAGAAAATCTTTATTACCATACGACTAAAATCCATAAAAATAGCAAAAACTTTTCGGGATAAGTGGATTAAACTTTAAATTATAAGTAAGGCATTTAGTGCATTTGGTAGAGCTAAACCACCAATATTTAGACCATATTTCAGGTTTGAACCAGACTGTCACTAAAACCCAATGAATAGACAAAATCTATGCCGCTGACCCACGCACCGCTTTAACCAAGATTACGGTACCCAAGTTAGCATAAGGAGCTCTCTCATGATGTTGGCTGATCCAAGTAAAAAATACCGTCGCATGTATCAACGTGTGGACTTACCAGACCGTCAATGGCCGAACAATGAAATCAACAAAGCGCCAATCTGGATGAGTACTGACCTGCGTGACGGTAACCAAGCGATCTTTGAGCCAATGAACATGGAGCAGAAATTCAAGATGTTCCAGATGCTGGTCAAAATCGGTTTCAAGCATATTGAAATCGGCTTCCCCTCAGCATCGCAAATTGACTTCGATTTCACCCGTAAATTGATTGAAGAAGGTCATATTCCAGATGACGTTTATATCGAGGTATTGGTTCAGGCACGTGATCATTTGATTCAACGTACCTTTGAATCTTTACAAGGCGCAAAACGTGCCATTGTACATATCTATAATTCCAACTCGCCGACATTCCGCAACAAAGTCTTAAATGTTGATGTAGAAGGTGCAAAACAGTTAGCCATTAATGCTGCACAGAAAGTAAAAGAATATGCCGCAAAACAGCCGGAAACTGAATTTGTATTTCAGTACAGCCCGGAATGTTTTACTGCAACCGAATTAGAAGTTGCAAAAGATGTCTGCGATGCCGTCACTGAAATCTGGGAAGCATCACCGACCAATAAAGTCATTTTGAACTTGCCTGCAACCGTAGAAGTTTCAGGACCACACATCTATGCCGATCAAATCGAATGGATGCACCGTAACATTCAGCGTCGTGACGGCGTAATCATTTCAGTTCACTGTCATAATGACCGTGGCTGTGGCATTGCTGCTTCTGAATTGGCAATTATGGCTGGTGCTGACCGGGTCGAAGGTTGTGTATTTGGTAATGGCGAACGTACCGGTAACGTCGACGTGGCTGCGATTGCCTTGAACATGTACACTCAAGGTGTAGCACCAAACTTAGACTTCTCCAACATCAATGAAATCATTGCGACTGTGGAAGAATGTACTGGTTTACCTGTGCACCCGCGTCATCCATATGCCGGCGATTTGGTCTTCACTGCATTCTCGGGTTCGCATCAGGATGCGATCAAAAAAGGTTTTGAGTTCCAGAAAAACGAAGAAATCTGGGATATGCCGTACTTGCCAATCGACCCGAAAGATTTGGGACGTGACTATGACGCCGTGATCCGTGTGAATTCACAGTCAGGTAAAGGTGGTATTGCCTACTTGTTAGAATCGAACTACAACGTGATCTTGCCGCGTCGTTTACAGATTGAATTCTCTCAGATCGTACAAAAGCGTACCGATGAACAAGGCACTGAAATCAGCGCGACCGAAATCTGGAAGTTGTTCAAGGAAACCTATGTGGATGCTAAAAACGTTCACTATTCTGCGAAAAACTATAAATTGTCGGATGACAATGGCAATCAGGTGATTGAGCTTGATCTTGAAATTGATGGCCAGTCACGTCGTGTTCGTGGTGAAGGCAATGGTCCAATTTCTGCGATTTTGGATGCACTTCAGTTGCCGATTGATGTCGTAAACTATGAAGAGCGCAGCATCAGTTCTGGCGCCCATGCCAAAGCCTTGGCCTTGATCGAACTTCAGGTGAAAGGTACCGGTAAATCTGCCTTTGGTGCAGGAGTACATGACAACATCGTGACCTCTTCTATCGAAGCAATTATTGCCTCGACCAACCGTCTGATTGATCAGGGTGTTTTAAGCACTGATCAGGTGATTGCTGCTGCGGTCTAAACGGCGGTATTAGAATTTGCGATAATTCATAGCACTAAAATGACTTTAGAAGGATACCGGCAAATGGTATCCTTTTATTATTCATACTAAAGATTTAAGGCGAATCCTCCCCGTGTCTTTTCCAGCTGACTCAGTGGGCATTGTTGTCCCACAAAAGTTCCAATTTGAAGAGCCGTTAGAGCTTGAATGCGGTCGCATCCTCCCACGTTTTGAACTGATGGTTGAAACTTATGGCGAACTCAATGCCGATAAGTCCAATGCCATTCTGATTTGTCATGCCCTTTCCGGTCATCACCATGCCGCAGGCTATCATCATGCAGATGATAAAAAAGCCGGCTGGTGGGATTCATGTATTGGCCCCGGCAAAGCCATTGATACTTCAAAATTCTTTGTGGTTTCACTGAATAATATTGGTGGCTGTAGCGGTTCTACCGGCCCGATCTCGCCAAACCCTGAAAATGATAACCGTCCTTATGGCCCTGATTTTCCACTGGTTACGGTCCGCGACTGGGTCAAAACCCAGGCCCTGCTCTCTGATCGTTTAGGGATTGATACCTGGGATGCCATCATTGGCGGTTCACTGGGTGGTATGCAGGCATTGCAATGGTCAGTGGATTATCCAAACCGTTTAAGAAAATGCGTGATTATTGCCAGCGCTCCAAAGCTTTCTGCACAGAATATTGCCTTTAACGAAGTGGCACGTCAGTCGATTTTGTCAGACCCGGATTTCCATAATGGTCGTTATCTGGAAAATGACAGCTATCCAAAACGTGGTCTGATTCTGGCGCGTATGGTCGGTCATATTACTTACCTGTCCGAAGAAGCCATGAAACAGAAATTTGGCCGCGATTTGAAATCAGGCAAATTTATGTATGGTTTCGATGTCGAATTCCAGGTCGAAAGCTATCTGCGTTATCAGGGTGAGCAGTTCAGCCGTAACTTCGATGCCAATACCTATCTGATCATGACCAAGGCACTGGATTACTTTGATCCGTCGCGTGAATATGAACAGTCGCTCAAAAAAGCCATGGCCAATACCCAGTGCAAATTCCTGGTGGTGTCATTCACGACTGACTGGCGTTTTACTCCTGCCCGCTCGCAGGAAATCGTGGATGCGCTAATTAGCAACCATAAACCTGTGAGCTATCTGGATATTGATGCCGAACAGGGTCATGACTCTTTCCTGTTCCCTATTCCGCTCTATGTAAAATCTTTGCGTGCATTCCTGGGTGGTGAAGAACACCTGAAAGCAACACCAAAGGAGGCCGTATAATGCGTATCGATCAACAACTCGCTGAAAAGTGGATCAAGCCCGGTTCTAGCGTACTCGACCTCGGTTGTGGCGATGGTGAACTGCTGGCACAAATGAGTAAAAAGCACGATATTCGTGCATACGGATTAGAAATTGATCAGGAAAAGATTGCAATTGCAGTCAGTCGCGGGTTAAATATCATCCAGCAAGACTTAAACCTCGGCTTAAGCCGCTTTGCTGACCAGTCTTTTGACAATGTGGTCATGGCACAAGCTTTGCAGGCTGTAGATGCACCTGACGTATTATTGCGTGATATGGTGCGTGTGGGGAAACAGGCCATTATTACCTTTCCGAACTTTGCGCATTGGAAGACCCGTTCTTTCTTGGCAATCAAAGGGAGAATGCCGGTTTCTGAAGCCTTGCCGTATATGTGGTATAACACCCCGAATATCCACTTATGTACATTTCGTGATTTTGAAGCACTTTGTGCGGAAAATAATATCAAAATTATTAATCGACTCGCTGTGAACGGGAATCAAGAAGATAGTTTGCTAAGCAAGCATCTCCCTAATCTATTTGGTGAAGTCGCAATTTATCGAGTGAGCGCGCTATGAAAAAATTATTATTAAGTACGACGCTACTGGCGGGACTTTTTGGCATGCAAGCCCATGCAGATTATGTTGCACCGAGTCCTTCTGTTGCCAGTCAAGCGGCTCAGTATTCCATCATGGATATCAATAGTCTGACTAAAGCAGCGAAAGCCGGTCAGGCCGGTGCACAGTTTTATCTGGCCACCAAATACCAGTATGGTAAAGATATACAGAAAGATGAACGACAGGCCTTTGCCTGGTATAAAGCTGCTGCGGATCAAGGTCTGGCGGTTGCACAGCTGAATGTCGGCCGTATGCTGGCCGATGGCATTGGCACCAGAAAAGATGAGGCGCTAGCGCGTCAGTATTTTGAAAAAGCAGCCAGCCGTGGCGATAACCGTGCCAGCTTTAACCTGGCAATGATGGAAGAGAAAAAGAAAAACTATATGGGTGCTTACCAATGGTATGAACTGTCTACCCGTGATGGCATGCTCGACAATAAGGTGATTACGCTGTCGGAAGGCAGAAAAACTGCCTTGGCGGCGAATTTAACCCAAGAGCAGATCCGTCAGGCGCGTGATCGTGCCGACAGATGGATTCAGGCACAATAAGCTGAATGGTATAAATAGCACCTTCGGGTGCTTTTTTATTGCCGCAAATTCTTCATCCGTTGCTAAAATAACACCCATTCTTTATCTAATAATGAGTTTTTGACATGGCTGCAACTGACTGGTTATCCCAAGGCACACTGATATTGGCAAGTAATAACAAAGGTAAAATTGCCGAGTTTGAAAAACTGTTTGCCGAGCTACAACTGCCGGTTGAAGTCGTGGCCCAGGGCAAGTTGAATATCGAAGATGCGATCGAAGATGGTCTAAGCTTTGTCGAAAATGCGATTATTAAGGCTCGCCATGCTTCTAAAATTTCCGGAAAACCTGCTATTGCAGATGATTCAGGCATTTGTGTGCCAGTTCTTGGCGGCGCTCCCGGCATTTACTCGGCTCGTTATTCCGGTGAGCATGGCAACGATGCCGCCAATAATGAAAAACTGCTGGCCGATCTCAAACCCTTACGCCAAGATGGTGAAGTGATTGAGGGCATGTTTGTTTGCGTACTGGCACTGGTTCAACATGCCGAAGATCCCTTACCGCAAGTCTTTCAGGGTATCTGGCACGGGGAAATTCTGGAAGCTGCGCGTGGTGAAAATGGTTTTGGCTATGACCCGTTGTTCTGGTTACCGGAACTCGGAATTTCCAGTGCAGAAATGAGTAAGGAAGAAAAGAATAAAATCAGTCATCGCGGTCAGGCGATGCAGTTGTTTAAAGCGAGTTTGGCGAAGTAAGTTTTTCATATTTTTTCCCTCTCCCTTTGGGAGAGGGCTGGGGTGAGGGATTTTTAAAATACACCTCCCCCCTTGCGAAACAGCGTTTCTCATCTCCTAAAAGGAGAGGGAATCTATAGTGTAGGCATCAACGCATGCACGATTACCCCATATAAGGCAATCAAGATCGCGCTGGCCAAAGTTCCCGAAGCAATATATTTGGCGGAATGGCCCGTTCCCTGATAATGGGTTTCCAGTGCCACAATATTGGCTGCAGGCGGCAATAAAAAGAACATCAGCAGTACCGCATAGGTCAGCGTCTGCTGTGGAATCGGCAAATAAAAATAAGCTGCGCCACACAGTAAAACAGCAAATAGCCCACGACAAAAAATAAGTTGCAGACTGCGCATTAAATCGAAGCGGCTGATCCGCACATTGCTCAGCCACATTCCCAGCACACACATGCCGCTAAAAGTGACCAGTACTTTATTGGCCTGATACAGTATCTCTATCCAAGGCACTTGCTGCCAATGACTCAAATCCCAAAATGATAATAAAGCTGCTACAGACAGTGCCACCACAGGTGGTGAGAGCAGCACATTCTTTAAAATATAGCCGCTATCTTGTCTGGCTTCACTGACTGCCATCACCGCACAGACATTGCCAAACAAGGAACCACCAATATACAGCGCCACTACAGTACTGGTCGCTTGCGGTCCAAAAACCGCCAGTGCAAAAGGAATCCCCAGCCATGCCCCATTTAAATAACTCAGGCATAAAGCACGTAATTTATTTTTCAGGGTGAAATAAAATAAGGCAAAGAATACACAAGAACAGAAAAAGCTGAAGGCAATTAACCACAAACTGCCCTCTTGGTAAAACACCATATTGTAAATAATCAGTACCGGAATCAGGACCCGTGCCAATAAAGCTGCCAAGAGAGGGCGAACCGGTTTTAAATATTGCACACCCCAATAACCGATCAGAAAAGACAGGAGGGGAAGAATCAAGGCCATGACAATGCTGCTGAGATTTCCATATCAGGCTGTATGCTAGCACAGCATACTTTTCATTGAATTATGAATTTTTTTATATGAGTGATTCATTCCCCTGCTGCCGTGTCGGCAAACTGTCATCAAAGCGTCACCGCGCTGTCATACAAGCCTGCTGAGATAGGTACATAAAATATAGAGGATAAAATAATGGCAGGATTATCAATTTGGCATGTGCTGATTTTTGCAATTGTGGTGATTTTATTGTTCGGCACATCCAAACTTAAAAATTTGGGTAAAGACGTCGGCGGCGCGATTAAAGACTTTAAAAAATCAGTCAAAGATGAAGAGGCAGAACAAGCTCAGCTTGCAGAGCCGCGCACCATTGATGCCCAGGTCAAAACTCCTGAACATTCGGTTAAAAGTTAAGAGTTCGCTATGCTCAATATCGGAATGACCGAGCTGCTGATTTTCGGGATTATTGCGCTTTTGGTTCTTGGGCCAGATAAGCTTCCGGAAGCAGTACGTTTTGTCGGAACATGGTACGGCAAGATCAAGCGTATGGTGAGCAATGTTCAGAATGATCTTGATCGTGAATTGCGCCTGTCCGAGCTACGTGAACAGATGCAGGCTGAAATGCAGCGGATTCAGGAACTGGAGGCCAAGATGCAGACACAAGTGGCTAATTTGCAGCAGCCGATTGTAAGCGATGAAGTAAAAATAAAATCGCAAGCTGTCCAGCCCTTGCTCAGCTATCAGCCGGTGATACAGCCTGTATCACCCGTGTATTTACCCAAGCCTACAGCAATTCAAACCGTGATTTCCGAACAACGCTATACAGAAATGAAGGTGGCCGTATGACATCCTTGCCGACCACACCAGCCTCCAATGATGCTGCAGCACTGAACCTCGAACAGATGCCGATTACCCAGCATTTGATCATCTTAAGAAAGCATCTGTTTAAAGTGGTTGCTGTCCTGATTGGCCTGTTTTTCTGCTTATTGCCCTTTGCCAATCAGACTTACCAGTGGTTGTCTGAACCCTTACGGGCACAGCTACCTGCCAGCTCAACCATGATTGCCACAGATGTCACTGCAACCTTCATGGCACCTTTTAAACTGAACTTCTTTGTCGCGCTGATGATCGCGATGCCGTTCATCCTGTATCAGCTCTGGACCTTTATTAAGCCTGCGCTGTATGCCAAGGAAAAGAGCCTGGCCTTGCCGCTTCTGATCGGCAGTATCGTACTTTTTTATACCGGCATCAGCTTTGCCTACTTTGTGGCATTGCCCTCGATTCTGCATTTTTTTATCAGTGTTTCGCCTGAAACTGTAGCCCCGATGACCGACATCAACAGTTATCTTAGCTTCTGTTTAAAGCTGTTTCTGGTCTTTGGTTTTACTTTTGAGATTCCCATTATTACCCTGGTTCTGATCTTGATTGGTGCAGTTTCGACACAGACTCTGATCAAGAAACGGCGCTTTATTATTGTGGGTTGCTTCTTTGTGGCAATGTTCGTCACACCTCCGGATGCCCTGTCGATGATCATGCTGGCTGTCCCGATGTGGCTGCTGTTTGAACTGGGTTTACTGGCAGGGAAACTGATTGAAAAACGTCGGTTAAAGACTGAATAACAATAACTATCCAAAACAACAAAAATATCGACTTACTCAGGCAGCTCTGGCTGTCTTTTTGTTTCCAATTTTCAATAAAATACTGATTTATTTAATTTTAATGCAACATTTCCTTAAGATTACTGTCATATCCCAAGCTTAAGGTATTGAAAACTTCTACACCACCAAGCACTTATTTTTTAATTGGGACTTTAAAATGAAAAATGAAGACATGATACCTTGCCAGGATCTGGTTGAAGACAGTAACAACTCAAACAACACGCACTTCCAAACGATTCTGGATCAATATACTAGCCGCCGCAGCTTTATTGCGAAAACTACAAGTGGGGCAATGGCATTAGCATTTGCAGCAACAGTAAGTGGTTGTTCAGATGATGATAATGATTCTGGTACACCTGACAGTAATCCAACTACACCGCCAGATACCACTAGCCCAGATCAACATGCCTGGAGTGATCTAAAAGCACGTCCGAATAAATTAGTCTTTGAACCGGTTCGTAAGAATACCCAAAACTTCTTCAGTGTTCCTGAAGGTTATGAGCTTAAAGTATTGTATGCAGTAGGCGATCCAATCAACCCTGCTTATCCAGAAAAGACCGATGCAACCTTAGCTTCTGGTGCTTCTTACCAGTTCCGTTCAGGCGATAACCATGATGGTATGAGCTTCTTCGGTATGCATCCAATCAATAAAAATTATGCTGCCAAAGAATCAACACAAGGTTTACTTGTTCTAAACCACGAATACCTACAACAATCTCAGCTCCATACACCAGAAGGTACAATTACCATCGATGGTGTACGTCCAGAAGATCAGGTACTCCGTGAAGTGAATGCGCATGGTGTTTCTGTTATTGAGATCAGCAAAGATGCAAATACACAAGACGTTAAAATCAACTTAAATTCTAATTTTAACCGTCGTATCACTGCAGCAACCGAGATGGAAATTAATGGGCCAGCGCGTGGTTCTGACTTAGTCAAAACTATTTTCTCACCAGATGGGACGTTAACTCGCGGTACCTTTGCCAATTGTGGTAATGGTTATACGCCATGGGGAACTTACTTAACGGCTGAAGAAAACTGGAGTGGTTATTTCGCTCGTCAAGCCAATGACACCCGCGCTATTGCAAAAGAAGAAATTTCATTATCACGTTATGGTCGTGGTGGTACTGATGCCCGTTCATCTCAATACCGCTGGAATACTCCTGTTGCTGAATTAACCGGTGATAAAGGACTTTATGATCGTTGGGATATTTCAGTTAAAGGCGCAAATGCTTTAGCAGATTATCGTAATGTCATGAATACGTGTGGTTTCATTGTAGAGATTGATCCATTTAACGCGACTACACGTCCAGTTAAACGTACTGCACTGGGTCGTTTTGCACACGAGGACTGCCGATGTAGTAACCCTATTCCGGGTCAGCCATTAGCTTTCTATATGGGTGATGACGCGACCGGCGAATATATCTATAAATTTGTTTCTGAAGCCGTCTGGGATCCAAAAGACGTCAATGGTGGTTATACCGCTGGTGATAAATACATGGATAAAGGGACATTATATGTCGCTAAATTCAATGATGACGGTACAGGTGAATGGCTAGAACTGACTCATGGCAAAAATGGTTTAACTACTGCTAATGAAATCTATCCATTTGCAGGCCAGGATGACATCGTCATCAATGCCCGTCTTGCTGCTGACCATGTTGGTGCGACCAAAATGGACCGTCCAGAATGGGTTGCAGTGAATCCCGAAAATGGTGAAGTCTATGTGACGCTTACCAACAACGGTAACCGTGGACGTGCTTACCCAACCGATGCAGCCAACCCACGTAGCTACATCGACTTTAAAGGCTCGTCAGCTAGCAACTCAGGAAACATGAATGGTCATATCATTCGTTTCAGTGAAGCTAAAAACACAGTTACAGCGACAAGTTTTGCTTGGGATATTTTCCTGTTCGGTGCAGAAGCACGTGCTGCCTCTAACATCAACCTGTCAGGTCTGGATGATTTAAATGACTTCTCCAGCCCGGACGGCATGTGGTTCGATCCGCGCGGGATTCTGTGGATTCAGACCGATGATGGTCAGTACACCGATGAAACCAACTGCATGATGCTGGCAGCACTTCCGGGTACTGTGGGTGATGGTGCTAAAGCGATTGCCGCCAGTACCAAAGCAGAAGGACAGGAAACCTTTGTTGGTGCCAAACTCAGCAATGATCGTGTTCGTCGCTTTTTGACTGGTCCATCGGGTTGTGAAATTACCGGCGTGACCATTACCCCGGACTATAAAGCGATCTTTGTCAACGTTCAGCATCCAGGGGGTGCATGGCCAGCCAACCAAAGCGAGCGTTATAGCCGTTTAGGCAAAGTACCTCGCTCTGCGACTGTGGTCATTACCCGTAAAGATGGCGGCGCCATTGCGGGTGAAGCTTTGGAACAAGCAACCGTATAAAAAGCTGTTACTCAAAAATGCCGGCAGATGTCGGCATTTTTTATATCCGGTGATTATTTCAGGCTAATTATTTTCTCAATAGTTTGACCTGCGGTTGTTCCTTGTTGTGACTTTTCGATCCAGTGCCATTGTCTCTGCTGCATTCTCAAAAAATTTGAGCAGCGGGTGCCATAGGCCGGACTCTGAATAAAAGTCGAAGACAGCAGTTGTTCCATTTCCACGGAGATGCCGGTGTCTGGCAGAAGTTCAGGAATCACCTTGCGTTCGTCTTCCAGAATATCCCAAACAGCATGACACAAATCTGCTTCTGCGATCTCCTGTTGTTGCAGCATCGGTAAAAATTCCTGGGTAAAGCGTTTACGTAAATGTCGGGTCTTGTACCAGTCTTCGCTCATCAGGCCATTCGAAACCACATATACGCCATGCGCAAGTACTTGTGGTTCTTCACCGCGATTGCTCATATATACGGCCTGCTCTTGATCGCCGATAAACAGGTTAAAACCAGCATAGTCACACTGGCGTTGTTCCAGATCTTGGGCAAATCGGATCGGTGTTAAGTCAGAATCTAAAAAGTTCTGGATGATATGTCCACGTGAAGTCGGATAATGCCCTTTGTCCTGTCCATCACGAAAATTGGTAATCACCGCCCAACGACCGGAAGCTGTAATACCCATCCAGGTACCACCCGACTGTAGATCCTGCCCGGCAATTATCGGACTATTCTCCCATTCGTGTAGCTCCTGAGTAGGACGCTGATAGAACTCATCCCGATTTGAAATCAGACATAATGGGCTCTGATCCAGAACCTTCCAAGCCAATGCCACGATACACATAATTGATGCCCTCGATCTTTACACATTGAATGTACAACATTTTTCTTTGCTTTAAGCTAAAATCTGTGCAAAACAGAATCACAAGGAACAGGAATGCTCACCTATCCCAATATTGATCCCGTCGCGATTTCGCTCGGGCCCTTACAAGTCCACTGGTATGGACTGATGTACTTACTGGCATTTTTATTTGCCTGGGGATTGGCGACGTTTCGCGCCAAACAACGTGGCTGGACACCGGATATGGTGTCTGACCTGATTTTCTTCGGTGCACTCGGTGTGATCATTGGTGGCCGTGTCGGTTATGTCTTCTTCTACGGTTTTTCCCAGTTCCTGGCCGATCCTTTATGGCTGTTCCAGATCTGGACCGGCGGTATGAGTTTCCATGGCGGTTTCCTCGGGGTCATTCTGGCCATGTTGTGGTGGTGCAAGAAATATAAGATGACCTGGTTCCAGACTCTGGATTTTATCGCACCTTGCGTACCGACAGGCTTGATGTTTGGCCGAATTGGTAACTTTATTGGTGGCGAACTGTATGGCCGTCAGGTCACCGACCCAAACTTTGCCTGGGGCATGATCTTTCCGACCGATCCCCTGCAACTGGTGCGTCATCCATCTCAACTCTATCAGGCGCTGTGTGAAGGCCTGATCCTGTTTATTGTCTTATGGTGGTTCAGTTCCAAGCCTCGTCCACGTATGGCAGTTTCTGCGCTGTTCCTGATCGGTTATGGCCTGGCACGTTTTGTGGTTGAATTCTTCCGTGAGCCGGACAATGGTCAGCTGTTTATTGGCTGGATGAGCAAAGGACAATTCCTGAGCCTGCCAATGATCCTGATTGGCTTGTGGATGATGTGGTATGCCTACCAGAAGAAAATATATGACTGGGGTCCACAAAAAAATAGCTGAGAAAATCGCGTAATTTAGCGAGGCAGAGGCCTCGCTTTTTTATACTCAAAATATGCTAAAGTGCCGATTATCTCTTCTATTCTTTCATCATTATGCTTGAGTTCTGGTTTAATCCGCAAGTATCTGTTCTCAAAAAACTATTGATCTTTATTGTGATTGCAGCGACAGCTGCAGGCTTGTACTGGATGCAACCACTGCCCTTAGATTCTATTTTGATGTTTGTCGGGACCGGCATCATTTTTCTGATCTGTCGTTACTGCAAAATCCACTTTGCCAGCAAAAATCCGACCGGTTTGCTGTATAGATTACTGACCTGGATTCCAATTGCCTTATTGATTGCTTTAGTTTTTATGAATATGCAACAGGGTGAAATCCTGATTCCGGGTGCACAAGGCATTGCCTTTATGGCACTGGCAATTTGTCTGTTTTCTCCACTGTCCCTGCTCAATCAGAACAAATCAGATGCAGGTTCACCCCATGCTTGAGTTCTGGTATTCGGAACGCTGTAGCCGTCAAATCAAACTCATCGCCATCATCGCGACCTGTATTTTGATTTATACAGCATCGACTGTGGCCCAGTTAGATCCGGTATTTGTGGGGGTGAGTTTAGCGATTGGAATTGTCGTGCATTTACTACACCATTTCCGCCTGAAAATCTCAAAATCCAATCCCTATGCAAATGGCTTTAGCGCCTTGAGCCGGGTCATTCCCATCATTGCCTTAATTACCCTGTTTGGCTATTTACCAGAACAGCACCAGCAATGGGGCAAATTTGCCTTGGGTCTGCAATGTCTTGGCTTTGCCGCGATTGGATTATTTATCGTTTCAATCTATGAAAGCCGTGCGAAGCGTTTTGAGGACTGATCACTTCGCAGTGTTTTCTTAGAAGTAAGTTTCCAGACGATAGTAACTATAAGTCACGTTTTTATTGCGATAAACCGCATGATCTCGCTGTTTAAAATCCGATACCCAGGCACTACCTGAATAAGCCGCGATATGTCCATATTTATGTCCCTGAGTACGGTCAATAATATAGATATCGCCTTTTTTCGGCCGATCAAAAGAAGCATTAATTTTCTTATAACCCAGCTGCATCAGGGTACTTCCCCAATCTGCTGCTGCGACCGGATGATTCACAATTTTCGCACCAGAAGATTGCAGACCGACACGAATACTGCGCGCACATTTCTGTGTACTGGTATTTCGGGTAATGCCTTGCAGATAACTGGTAAATTTCTCGATATTGATACGATGGCCATTGCTTACGCCTGAAGCGTTACGGACAGTGGCTTTTTGGGATGACTTTTTAGGTCTTTGCTCCGATTGGGAACGCACCATGATATTCGCTTGGACAGGAGCATATACTTCGCTCATGTTTACTTGATGATCATACATCATGCCTTACCAACCGCTCCTCGCCTGTAATTTAGGCTTTCATATTGTTAACAAGCCGAGAATACTAGTCGTTTAAATGTTATCTTTCACATTAAAAATGTAAATAAATTTGTCTATTTTTGCGGCATTCAAATTAAGCCGTTCTTTCTAATACAGTTACAAAACCCATCATCTTTGCAAAAAAAATGTAAAGCAAAGCCAACTCCAAAGCCTTTTTAGCCTGACTTATACAAAATGAGTCCTTATTTTTTTCTACTCAAACGTGTGACTTTAAGCTGTAGCTCGGCCATTTTCAGACAACATTTCACTACATGATTACATCATTTTGAGCTTTGCACCCTGTATTACACTGATTCGGCATTTTTAAATATTGAACTAAACGGAGAAGAAAAATGAGTCAGACTTTAAGTACCGTTTCAAATTTTAATTTAGAACAATATTTAGGCACCTGGTATGAAATTGCACGTTTGCCGATGAAACACCAACCCGAGAACAGCACCGATATTTCTGCGGTATATAGCTTGAATGAAAATGGCAAGGTTCGGGTTCAGAACCGCTGTCTGGATGGTGAGGGTAAGCTGGATGAAGCCATTGCTGAAGCGACCATTGTCGATGCAGAACATGCCAAGCTCGAAGTCAGTTTTTTACCTGAAGGCCTGCGTTGGATTCCGTTTACCAAGGGCGATTATTGGGTATTAAAAATCGACTCCGATTATCAGACGGCGCTTGTAGGCGAACCGAATAAAGAATATTTATGGCTATTGCATCGCGGTACCAGTCTGGACGAAGCCACTCAACGCGAATATTTAAGTTATGCAGAATCCTTGGGCTATGATCTGTCTAATCTGATTCATACAGTGCATACTGGCAATAAAACCGTTTAAGCTGCAATCAAAAGACCTCCATCAGGAGGTCTTTTTTATTCTCAATTTGGGCGATGAAAGCTCATCAAAAAATGCTATGATGTGCGCAATTTAAATTGTCCCTTTCGACAGAAAATTGATTATAAAATAATCCATTCTGCTGTTAAAACGGCGATTTTCAACAGATTCAAATAGAGAGAACTATGCGCCAATATCTTGACCTTTTACAACATATCCTCGACAACGGCGGCGATAAAGGCGACCGTACCGGTACAGGTACACGTTCGGTATTTGGTCATCAGATGCGCTTTGATCTTTCCCAAGGTTTTCCTTTACTCACCACCAAAAAAGTTCATTTCCGTTCTATCGTGATTGAATTGTTGTGGTTTCTGAAAGGCGATACCAATGTTCAATATTTAAAAGACAATAAAGTCTCGATTTGGGACGAATGGGCGACCGCAGAACAGACTGCGCGTTTTGGCCGTCCTGAAGGCGAACTTGGTCCAGTTTACGGTCACCAATGGCGTAATTTTGGTGCCAGCAAAAATGCAGACAATAGCTATAATCAGGACGGTTTTGACCAGATCAAATGGTTGATCAATGAAATTAAAACCAATCCAAATTCGCGTCGTCTGATTATCTCTGGCTGGAACCCGAATGAAGCAGGTCAGGTCGCATTACCCCCTTGCCATACCCTGTTCCAGTTCTTTGTACACAATGGAAAATTGTCTTGTCAGTTGTATCAGCGCAGTGCTGATGTATTTTTGGGTGTGCCATTTAATATTGCCAGCTATGCCTTGTTGACGCATATGATCGCGCAAGTCTGTGATCTGGAGGTTGGTGACTTTGTCTGGACTGGTGGCGATACCCACTTGTACAGCAACCATTTTGAACAGGCACAATTACAGCTCAGCCGTGAGCCACTCGGCCTTTGTCAATTAAAACTAAATCCCGAGATTAAAGACCTGTTCGATTTCAAATTTGAAGATATCGAAATTGTCGGTTATGAATCTCATCCAGGAATTAAAGCCCCTGTCGCTGTTTAATTTTCTTTATTATAAAGTTCCCCCTCCTCCTAGGAGAGGGCTAGGAAGAGGTTTTTTACCACGCGTGAATCGCCACCTCCTTTCAAAATATATTCCTAGCCCTAAAGCATGAAGGCAATCAATATAGATTTTTAACCTTTCTTTCGTACCAGTAAAAAATTACACGAAGGACTTTGGGCTTGATAAGAAGGATTCAATACATGTCATTTCAAGATTTAGAAGTTGTACACGTCGTTGCCATGGATCAGCAGCGTTGTATCGGCAAGGGCAATGACCTACCTTGGCATATCTCTGCCGACCTGAAACACTTCAAGGAAATCACCCAAGGCGGTGTGGTGGTGATGGGTCGCAAGACACTAGAATCGATGGGACGTACCTTGCCTAAACGGGTGAATTGGGTCATTACCCGTGATCCAGACTGGGCATTTGCAGGTACCAAAGTCGCTTATAGCATTGAAGACGCGCTGAGTCAGGCCGTGGCAGATGTGAAGGCTTCAGAAAAGCCTGACACCATTTTCATCATTGGTGGCGGTGAAATCTTTAAACAGACCATGGAGATCACAGACCGTATGGAACTGACGCATGTCGAACTGGATGTACAGGGCGATGCCTATTATCCAGAGATTCCGGCGGAATTTAAAAAGGTCGCTGCCGAGCAACATATCGACGACAAAACCGGCATTGCATTTGAGTTCGCAACCTACAGAAAATAAAGCCTATTTCTCATGAAAAAGTGATGATGCAGGGACGCGAATATATCTCTAGACATTGGAGTCTGTGGCTGCTGGGTAGCCTGTTTACTTTATTCGTCCTTCTGTCGAGTTTGTGGCTCAGCCTGATGCTTTGGGTGCATCAACCCATCGGCAAAATCGGCAGCTTGATGCTGATTGGACTCTGGCTGACCTTTGCGCTGGTCGTTCTCGGAATTTATTTCACCCGGCATCTGATCTCCCGCCAAGTCGATAGCGTTCTTTATCTTCTGGCCTTTTTGTTTTGTCTGCTGGGATATTTTAGTCTGGAAGCGCGTCAGGATCGGGAATGGAATCCTGAGGTTGCCCAGCTCCTGCATTATGAGCAGCAAGGCGATCAGGTCACTTTGTACAATATCCGCAACTTTGACTGGCAGGCCGATGGTCGCTATATCGAACGCTGGGAAAGCCGTAGTTTTGACCTGAATCAGATTACTGGCGTGAACATCATTACTTCCTACTGGATGGGGCCTAAAATTGCCCATACCTTGGTCAGCTTCGATTTTACCAATCAAAAGCCACTCACCTTCTCGATTGAAATCCGCAAGGAAAAGAATGAAGAATTTTCAGCAATTGGTGGCTTTTTCCGAAAATATGAACTGAGTCTGGTTGCATCAGACGAAAAGGATATTGTCTATACCCGCAGCAATGTCCGTGGTGAACAGGTCTATTTTTTCCCGGTAAAGATGCCACAAGCTCAGGCTAAAGCGCTATTCAAGGAATATCTGCGTCAGGCCGATGAACTGTCACAAAAGCCAAAATGGTACAATACCCTGACCAGTAATTGCACCACACTGGTCTTTGATATGGTTCAGGCGGTATCGCAACAACAGCTACCCTCAGATTACCGACTGCTGGCCTCCGGCTATTTACCAAATTATCTCTATGATCTCAAAGTACTGGAACAGTCTTGGGATATGCAAACTTGGTATCAACGTGCGCACGTTAATCCACGGGTAGAACGCACCGCTAATCTCTCCAGTCAGGACTATTCACGCCTGATCCGGCAGGGCCTACCAAAACCCGACATGCGATAACTGTGTAGCAAATCCACTTCAATAAAGATACAAAATCAACTGGAACCTTGATCATTTTTTTGTTTATATACAAATAGCTAGTCAATGATCAGAGTATCTCTCATGCTAAAAAAATTAACTGCAATCGCGATTTTAGGCTCGGTTCTAACGGTCATGGGCTGCGAAACTGTGCCCAATACAGCCACGACACAAACCGCGAATCATTTACAACTTTTGCAAAATCGTACTTGGATTGCGACCCAGATTGGTAATACTGAAATCAAGACTGCGCCAACCGCACGCAATGTTCCGAGTCTGCAATTTGATGCCAGTACCCAGCGCGTTTCAGGTTCAGATAGCTGTAACCGGATTATGGGCAGTTACACAGCAGCGAAAGACACGCTGACCCTGAACCAAATGGCCACTACCCGTATGGCCTGTATGAACAACGATCAGCTTGATCAGAAATTTAATGAAGCTTTAGCCAAAGTGACACATTATCAAGTATTTGGTAAAACCTTAAAATTACTGGATCGCCATGGGAATCTCTTGATCCAGCTAGAAAGTGCTGTTCAGCCGCGTTAATACTTCCCTACAAAAAGCCTGTATGGACAGGCTTTTTTATCTTTCATACTGATGAGCTGGAATTTAACCATCAGCCCGATTGAGTTATTTAATTGAATGAGGAATCAACCATGCAACAGGCACTTTTCGGTGGGGGATGCTTTTGGTGTACTGAAGCCGTATTTTTACAGATCCAGGGGGTTCAGCAGGTCATCAGTGGCTATGCAGGTGGGCACACAACTCAGCCAAACTATGATGATGTCTGTGGTGGCAATACCGGCCATGCCGAAGTCATTCTGATCGATTTCGATGAAAACCAGATTAACTATACCCAGTTGCTCGATGTATTTTTTGCGACCCATGATCCAACTACATTAAACCGTCAGGGCAATGATGTCGGCACCCAGTACCGTTCTGTGATTTATTATCTGAATGATGAGCAGCAGCAACAGGCGCAGCAGGCGATCAATGCCCTGAAAGCCGATGGCATCAATGTGGTGACTGAACTGAGCCCTACCCCAACTTTCTATCCGGCGGAAGACTATCATCAAAACTTCTTTGCCAAGAACCCGACCCAGGGCTATTGTAATTTTGCCATTCCTCCAAAATTGAATAAATTACGCAGCAAATTTACGACCCTCTTAAAAACCCATTAAGTTTCATGAAAAATGGGCATAAAAAAAGCGACTGCAATCAGTCGCTTTTTTTATTACCTAAATCTTAGTTATCAGTTGCAAAAGCAATATCGCTGAGTCCGGCTCCACTCGCACGCGACATGACTTGCGCCACTGAGTCATAACGTGATTCTTTATCCGCTTTCAGCACAATGGTCGGCTGACGTTCAGCTTGGCCCGCTTCATTAAAACGGGTTTCAAGCTGCTCTAGCGTCAGTACATCGCCATTCCAGGCAATGTCACCTTCGGCATTGATGCTGATCGTGACATTTTCAGGCGGCAGATCGATAATCTCCGCAGTGGTTTGTGGCAAGGTTAATGGAATTGATGGGTTCGCAACGGTCGCTGTCACCAGAAAGATGATCATCAATACCAACATAATGTCGATGAGGGGAATGAGGTTCATCTCATTCATGCCTACATCGTTGTCTTCACCCAGTTGAAAAGCCATTAAGCTTGACCTCCCACGAAACTCTGTTGTGTTACTTTTTCATCAGGCTTTTTTGCAGCAGATTCCTGTTGCAGCATGGTATCAATTAACAGACCGTGTGCCTGATCTTGTAATTCATGAGCCAAGCCACGATTGGCACGGACACAGATGTTATAAGCTAGTACCGCAGGAATTGCGACTGCCAGACCTAAGCCAGTCATAATTAACGCTTCACCGACTGGGGTTGCCACTTGTGCCAGACCAGCCTGACCACTTTTACCAACAGCAACCAGCGCATGGAAGATGCCCCATACCGTACCGAACAAACCGACAAATGGAGAAATCGATGCGATGGTACCCAGAACTGATACACCTTTTTCGGCATTGGCTTTTTCTGCTGAAATCTGGCGTAACAGTGCCTGTTCTGCCACTGCCTTACGCTGTTCAAAGCCTAAAGGAGCCAGTTTGGTTTTCAGTTGTTCCAATGCTTTAGATAACTGCGCATAGGCAATCTGTTTCAGTTGGCGCGTGCCCATCAAACGCAGCACAAAAATGGTCCATGTCGCAATCGACATTGCCAATAACACGAAATACAGCGTTTTACTGACTGCATCAGCGTGTTGCCAATAAACTGAAAAGTTCATATTCGAACTCCTAATGGGTGAGCCGTTATTTAACCTGAAAATCGAAAGGCTGTTCCACGCGTGTTGGATAAGCCACACCATTTTCAACATATTTGGTGAGTTGTGCACGACGTACCGCTGCTTCTACTTTGCGCGTTACCGCCGGGCTACAACTTGAATTTCGTGCAGTCGCAGAGACCACTTTACCCTGCTCATTCGCTGAAACATCTACTACCAGTGAACAGGCTGATTTTAATTCACCTGCAGAGAGTGAGACTTTTGGTGAACGCTGCCAGGACACACCCCCACCAATTGATACACTTTTCGGGGATGGTGGCGCAGCAGGTGCTGGCGGTGCCACAGGCGCAGGTGGCGCGACTGGAGCAGGTGCCGGTTTAACTTTAGTTTCAGTGACTACTGTCGGTACAACCGGACTTGGGGTTGGTTTTGCTTCAACTGGCGGTGCTTTAACCACTTTTGGCGCTTCAGCCTTTTTCACCTGCTCGATTTTTTCTACTTTTTTCGGTGGTGGTGGCAGTGGTTTATCGACAATTTTGACTTCTTTTGGCTTAGGCGGCTCTTTTTGTGGCTCGGCCTTCGGCTTTGGCGGTAAAGGTTTTGGCGCTTCCTGGAGTTTTACAAAGCGCACTTTTAAGGGTTGCTTATCAATGGGTGTCAGCTCAGGTGCTTTCATCTGGCTGATCGCATATAACACACCCACATGCCCAATTAGTACAGCCGCCAGGATAGCGATGACTTTCTTTTTCATCTGATTCGGCGGTGTAGGCATTTGGGGCGCAGCAACTTGACTCATTAAATCTATTACCTTGAGGAGATGATGTGGAACAAACTATCAAGCTCATCGGTTAGCACAATTAAAGTATGCCAATAATAAATGAGAAGTGTTTTCATTTGCAACCGCTAATCCTGCCTTTGACTGACTTTTTTTGCATCAAAACAAAAAAGGCACACTAAAAGTATGCCTTTTTAAAACTCAATGCAAGTCTTATTGGAACACGACAGTCTTGTTACCATCGACAATAATACGGTCTTCCAAATGCCATTTTACCGCACGGGCCAATACATTACGTTCCACGTCCTGACCGAGTTCACGTAACTGTTCAACGGTAAAGTCATGGTTCACGCGCTCCACATCCTGCTCGATGATTGGACCTTGATCCAGATCAGCAGTGACATAGTGCGCAGTTGCACCGATCAGCTTCACCCCTTTTTCATAGGCCTGTTTGTACGGATTGGCACCTACGAAAGCTGGCAGGAAAGAATGGTGAATATTGATCACTTTCATTTCCCACTTGCTGACAAATTCTTCATCCAGAATCTGCATATAACGCGCCAGCACCAACAGGTCATTGCCCTGCATCAACTGGTCGATTTCTGCATAAGCTTCTGGTTTGTTGTCTTTGGTCACCGGCACGACTTCGAATGGAATGCCAAAGTTTTCAACTGCTTCGCGTAAAGTCTCGTGATTCGATACCACTTTGGTAATTTCACAAGGTAGGCCACCACGCGCATGACGCCATAACAGCTCAAGCAAGGCATGATCGACCTTAGACACCAGAATACCGACTTTTTTCACGTCACTGACCAGCGCCAGACGCCATTGCATGCCATAGCGTTCCGCCACATTTGCTGCAAAAGTCTGAGTAATACTTTCTTTTCGACTTTGAAGATTATCTAATTCAAATTCAACGCGCATGAAGTAACGTCCGCCCTGCGCTGCTGTCGCATATTGGTCAAGCGCAGTAATGTTGGCACCTTGATGATACAAGAAGCTCGAAACAGCCTGCACGATGCCCGGCTTGTCTTCACAAGTAATCAATAAACGTGCGGTGTTAGCAGTCGTCATATTCATGTTGGTTTAAGTCACTAATCAGTTAAATTAAAAAATAAGCCGAGTATTCTAGCGCGTTTCTTGGATATTCTGAATAGTTTGTTCAGATTCAGAATCTTTAGACGACGACAGGCTGGCAAAAAGTTCCGAAGAGCCCAAACTACTCAATAAACCTTCATAGGTTTGACGACTTTCACCACGTAAATATGCCCCTTCCAAGAATACCATTTGACGGAGTGCCTGCCAGACCCATTTTTCTTCCAGCGTATTGGAATCGGTCAAATGACCTGACATATACAGGAAATTGGTCCAGTTGGTCAGTACAATCCACAGGTTAATGATCAGTGCTTCAATTTCTGAATCGGTCATGTCCATCAGGCCTGCATTGACAAAGCCCTTATAGATTTTCTGGCCCTGCTGCATGACCTGCCCGGCAAAGCGTGGATACATCTTACGAAAATCTTCGTTATTTTCTACCAGATGATAGACGTCACGATGCAGGAAACGATAAGCCCATAGCTGGCTGCTCAGCACCTGAAAATAATGCACCTTGTCATTGGCATCCAACGCACGGTCATCCGGCAGCGCCAACATTTCTAGCGTCTGGTGCTGGTACTGTTCCATCAATTCTTTAATAATTTCATTTTTATTGCGGAAATGATAATACAGGTTACCCGGGCTCATGCCGAGTTCAGCCGCAATGTGATTGGTGGTTACCGATCGTTCGCCACGCTCGTTAAACAGCTGTAAACTGAGCTGCAAGATACGCTCTTTAGTTTTTAAGGTTTTGGTTTGGGACATCCTAAAATAACCATTCAGTTCATGCATTAGTAGGCTAACACACAAAGTCACTTGACTAATTAGAGTATTTGCTCTAAAAATTAATTAATCGATTTTTGAATAATGGTAGTGCGGCATGAACAGTCACACAAAAACAACATCAATGACACCACATTTTTTTGATAGCCAATATCTGAATGAAGTCTTGGCGCAACAAAAACACGCTTACTTACACTACCCTCTGCCGACTGCAAAGGAACGTATCGATCGTTTAGCTCGACTTAAGCGTATCTTAGTTAAGTATCAAGATCAATTTGCTGATGCAATTAATCAGGACTATGGTAACCGTTCAATCGGGGAAACCAAGATTGGTGAACTGCTCACCTGTCTGGAACATATCAAATATTACAGCAAAAACCTGACCCGGTGGATGAAACCCTCCAAGCGTCATGTCGGCATTATTCATCAGCCGGCTAAAGCCTGGGTACAATATCAGCCTTTAGGCGTGGTTGGGATTATCGCACCATGGAACTATCCGCTGTTGTTGTCGATTGGCCCCCTGATTTGCGCACTGGCGGCCGGCAACCATGCCATGATCAAAATTTCCAGTGCATCCGCTGCCTTTGGTGAAGTTTTAGAAAAAGCTTTGGCTGAAGCCTTCCCTAAAGAATTGGTCGCTGTGGTGAATGGTGGCGGTGTGATTTCAGATGCTTTCTGTCGTTTGCCTTTCGATAAACTGATTTTCACCGGCTCAACTGCAGTCGGTAAAACCGTCATGGCAGCCGCTGCCGAAAATCTGGTGCCGGTGATTCTGGAACTGGGCGGTAAATCGCCAGTACTGGTGCATCCATCGATTGATCTGCGCGATGTCGCGCAGCGGATTGCGGTGGGCAAACTCTGGAATGCCGGTCAGACCTGTGTAGCGCCAGACTATATGTTCCTGCCTCTCGGAAAAACTGCCGAGTTCATTGATCACTTTAAAGCCTGTGTCGAAAGCATGTATCCGGATATCACCCATAATCAGGATTACACCTCGATTATTAATGTCAAACAATATAACCGTCTGCAAGGCTATCTGGATGATGCGCGTGAACAGGGTGCGCAAGTCATTGAAATTAATCCGCGTAGTGAAAACTCGGCTGATCTGCGCAAGATTGCACCGACCATCGTGACCAATGTCACCCCGATGATGCAGATCATGCAGCATGAAATCTTTGGCCCACTGTTACCGATCATGGAATATGATCAAATTGACGATGTCATCGACTTTATTAATAGCCGTCCACGTCCACTTGCTTTATACTACTTCGACTTTGATCAGGCGCGTGCCGATTATGTCGCACAGCGTACCCATTCAGGGCATTTCGGGCAAAATACGGTACTGACCCATGTTGCGCAGGACGATCTACCATTTGGGGGTGTCGGTGCATCAGGTATGGGTAAATACCATGGCCCAGAAGGCTTCTTCAGTTTGTCGCATGAACGCTCAGTAATGTCGAATCCAAAGCTGTACAGCTTGAAATACATTCTGCCACCGTTCAATAAACCGATTCACAAGCTGATTTCGAAGACACTTCTCCGCTAAATGATCAAGGCATGAGCTATCGATATAGTTCGTGCCGCGTTTTGACGAAAATCGCTTGTCTTTTAAGCGCATTTTTGATATAAAACGCCCCTTGAATGATTTCAATCCGTTTATTTTTGACTGGCCATACAGATTTGCTGTTGGCTGAATCAATGGAGTTACACCATGTCTAAGGTTTGCCAAGTTACCGGCAAGCGTCCAGTCGTTGGTAACAACGTCTCACACGCCAACAACAAAACTAAGCGCCGGTTCGAGCCGAACCTGCACCACCACCGTTTCTGGTTAGAAAGCGAAAAACGTTTTGTACGTCTTCGTTTAACCACTAAAGGTATGCGTATTATCGACAAATTGGGCATTGAAAAGGTTGTTGCTGACCTACGTGCTCAAGGTCAAAAGATCTAAGGAGTCTGAACCATGCGTGATAAAATTCGCTTAGTTTCTTCAGCTGGTACAGGTTATTTCTATACCACGACTAAGAACAAACGTACTATGCCGGAAAAAATGGAAATCAAAAAATTTGATCCAAAAATCCGTCAACACGTAATCTTCAAAGAAGCTAAAATCAAATAATTTTAGTTTCTTTAAAAAAACGACCTTCGCGGGTCGTTTTTTTTTGCACTTTTTTTATCCGGCTTGATAAACTTTCTGCATGTTTTGGCACTTTTTGTGCTTATTTCCCAGCAAACCTAGCTAAAGGAGTATTTAGTGCCACATGACGTAGAGCTCATTATATTACTGGCTGTTGGTTTTGGCTTAGCTTTGGTCTTTGGCTATCTCGCTGCACGGCTACGTCTCCCCCCTTTGATCGGCTATCTCATTGCCGGCATTCTGATTAGTCCCCACACGCCCGGTGTGGTCGGTGATATTCATCTGGCCAACCAGTTGGCAGAATTAGGCGTCATGTTCCTGATGTTTGGCGTCGGAATGCATTTTTCCCTGAACGATCTGATGCAGGTACGCCGGATTGCCCTGCCTGGTGCGATTTTACAGATTGCAGTTGCCACCTTGCTCGGAGTCGGAGTTTCGATGCTGTGGGGCTGGAGCTTTGGTTCAGCGCTGGTCTTCGGCCTAAGCCTGTCCTGTGCCAGTACCGTGGTTCTACTCAAAGCCCTTGGTGATCGTGGCCTGCTCGATTCGATCAATGGCCGGATTGCTGTTGGCTGGTTGCTGGTCGAAGATCTGGTTATGGTCTTGGCGCTGGTACTGTTACCTGCCACTGCGGTACTTTTAGGTGGGCAGGCGCTGGAAGGCGCAAGCGATGAGAATATCTGGCTTACCTTAGGGATTACCTTACTTAAAGTCGCAGGCTTTATTGCCTTCATGCTGATTATTGGTAAACGCTTGATTCCGATGATCATACAGGTGGTGGCACGTCTGGGTTCACGTGAGCTGTTTACCTTAACAGTGGTGGCTGCTGCCGTCTCGATTGCCTTTGGTGCCTATAAGATCTTTGGCGTGTCGATGGCACTGGGTGCTTTCTTTGCCGGGATGGTGGTGAAAGAATCTGATTTCAGTCATCGTGCCGAAGAAGAAACCTTGCCACTGCGTGAAATTTTCTCGATTTTATTCTTTGTCTCCGTCGGCATGCTGTTTGATCCGCGCATCCTGCTGGAACAGCCTTTACATGTACTGGCCGTGGTCGGGATTATCATGATTGGTAAAACTATTGCCGCGATGGCACTGGTGCTGTTCTTCCGTTATCCGATCAATACCGCTTTGACCGTCGGTGCTTCTCTGGCACAGATTGGTGAGTTCTCCTTTATTTTGGCTGCACTCGGTGTTTCGCTCAATCTGCTTTCGCTGGAAGGTCAAAACCTGATTCTGGCAGGTGCCTTAATTTCGATTACGCTTAACTCCTTTATCTTTTCCGCGATTGAGCCGGTACAGAAATGGATTCGGGAACGCTCGACTCTGGCCCGCTTACTGGAACGCAGTGGTGACCCTTTGGCAATGTTACCGGATGAAGTCTCACAGGATTACCTGCGCGATCAGGTGGTCATTATTGGCCATGGTGAGGTGGGACGTCGCATTACCCGCTCATTGATGGAAGAAAACATTAAGGTGGTGATTGCCGAAGAAAACCGTGACATCGTCGAAAACCTACGTGAAAAAGGCATTGCTGCAGTGTCTGGCGTAGCCACTGAGGCTGGCGTACTGATTCAAGCACATATTCAACATGCGCGCTTACTGGTTATCTCTCCTATGGATATTATCGATATTCATAAAATCGTGGACATTGCCAAGACCTTGAATCCACAAATTCAGGTACTGGTCTGTGCAGAAAGCAAGGAAGAAGCTGAAGCCATTCGTCGGGATAATGTCGGTGCGGTTTATTATGCCAAAGAAGAAATGGCGAAAAATATGAGCAATCATATTTTGAATCAGATTGAGATCGCGCATCAGCATACGCCTTCTCATTAAAGTTTTTCTTTGAATAAACACTGAATAAAAAAGTTGCCGGATCTGGCAACTTTTTTTATGTACATCAATATATCTCTGAGCCAAATATTTTATTAACACACTGGCTTCAGACTGCTCACGACTTAAATTTTAAAATACTGATTTTTCATCTTCATTTTAAATGAACGTTTTTGTGATACTTAAAATCTGCCCAATTTAATAACCTATAAAACTCAAAAAGCACACCGATAGTGTGCTTTCTAAATAAATTTCAACGATTAACTCATATACTTTGGTTCTTCATCCACAACTTCAGCCTGCCATTCATTGACCTGCTGTTCCAGCAAACCATAGAGTGCTGCCTGAATCATCTGTTGCGCAATCACGGGCGTCTGCTCTCCAAGTAAAGCTTTCACCTCATCATTAAATTGAATCATGACCAAAGGCTGTTTATGTGAGCCTGCATTGCGTAGAGCCAACGCGCCACCTTCAAGTTGAACGAGTTCTAAAATCGCGTCTTGATTACCAAATAGATCTTTCAACTGTTCTATAGACATATATCCTCCATGTTCAACATGGTGGCAAAGAGCTGAATGCACTTTGCATCATTAGAGTAATTGATATAGGGTTAAAAATTATAATTTCAAGTACGACCGATCCGATTAAAATTCAATCATCTCATTACGAAAACCATCAATTAATTGCGTCAGGTCACGATGCCACTCCCTCAATATAGCAGTATCAGGTAACCATGCTTGTGGAGACTGTGTGACTTTAATGATGAGATTTGAGGAGGTTTCGTCTTCAGGTTCTGGGGTACTTGGTTCGGGCGCATACTGGCACAGACGGTAAGCGCGTTTCAGTTCAGCAATGAAACCACTCTTGGATAAATGTTGCAGCACCGCCACTTCTGGCGAAATTTGGCCTTTGGCCGCCATCAATTCTTCGATCGATTTTAGCGTCGGATGAGGATCATTCAGGCGATAGTAACGCACCAGTTCCTGTAAAAATGCTAACAAAGCACCATGCAAATGAAACACAGTTGCTTCACGTTGTGCCTGAGCCTGTTGTACATGTTCGGTTTGCTCTGCTTGCTGGCAGGATAGACGGGCGAAATACAGTTTTTGATTGGTACGGTCCGCATGATAGCGAGCAACACGGGTCATCGAGATTTCCTAAGGTTTAAAACAAATTTTGGCTTTTATAAAGTAAAAGGTTCGCCTGCATTTCGCAATCAAAAGATGTTTAGACTGAATCCATCCAGCATTGAAATTCAGAGCATTGAGCTGATTGAACAGCTACGGCAATGCTAAATTTCGACCATAAAAAAGGAGCCTATCAAGTGCTCCTTTTTTGAGTTTAAGCCTGAGGCTTATCTTCTGCGGCTTTCACGCGGATCCCATGTCCGTGCAGGCGTAAAGTGTTCAGGCCTTTAATGGCTTTGACTGCTTCACGGCCATGTGGCATTTCTACAAAAGCAAAACCTTTTGATTTGCCTGTTGATGCATCAAGCACCAAAGTACAGGTCTCCACTGTGCCATATTCCTGGAACAGTTTCAGTAATTCGGCTTCTGTGACCGTACGTTCTAAATTACGAACTAAAATTTTCATCTTACAACCTTAAGAAGATAGGCAAAAAATATCAAAAAGCACGCGCCTACTCTACTTTTTGCATGAAACAACTTTGCTATAGTTTAATCGAGATCAATCCCAAAATCTAAATTAATCGACTTGCGTTCAATCAAGGCACTTTTTACAGTTTGCTGCCGGGTTTTGTAATGGGTTTCCGTGGTGCATAAATGCCGGGTGAGATCATTCAGGAAATAACTTTCGACTTTACGCCCCTGCTCATCGACCGTTTCCCGCGCCCAATGATTCAGGTTCTGTTTGGTCAGAATTAATTCATTTTTTGCCCGGGTCAGTGCTACATAGAGCACACGACGTTCTTCTTCGACATCATCAAAATCACCTTGAGCACGCGCATGCGGATAATTCCCCGGCGTCACATTGGCTACATAACAGACATTCTGCTCGGTGCCTTTGGCCGAGTGAATGGTGATTAAGGTCACCACATCATGATCCGACTGGCGCTCGATTTCCGAGATTGACACCGGATCCAGTACATATTCCTCTAAAAATTCACTCAGCTGTGAATGCTTGGACGCCAGCTGTTTGACCAGTTCAAAATCACTTTGGCGACGTGGCCAATCCTTTTTATAGTTTTCTGCCAATTGAGATTCAATCGCCTGAATCGCCAGACCGACACAGGCTTGCACTTCGCCTTTGAGCACATTCATCTGCTGCATGATCAGAATGGTTTCTAGCGGTATCTTGCCAAACTGTTCTAATTTCTTTGCAATCTGATCCATTTCCGGTTCAGCCAATAACTGCTGCGATAGCTTGCTGGCACCCACATCACCCACACCATTCCACAGGGTTAAGAAACGCATCCACGCAATATCATCCAATGGATTAGCGACCACCCGCAGCATGCTGAGCAAATCTTTGACATGCGCCGTTTCCAGCAGCTTCATACCACCAATAAAGCGATAAGGTACATTGGCTGCAATACAGGCCGCTTCAATGTGCCGCGCGGCAAAGCTGGAACGAACCAGCACCATATGCTCGCCCCACTTACTACCTTGCAGATAATGACGCTCTTTAATATCAATCGCGATCCATTTGGCTTCATCAAACTCATTCGGGAAAATATGCATGCGCGGCTTTACACCTTCTCCGCGATACGCTTCCAGACGTTTGTCATATTTGATTTCAGACTGATCGAGCAGCCAGTTGGACAGATCCAGAATTTCCTGGGTTGAGCGGTAGTTTTTTTCTAATTTAAAAATCTGCGCATCTGGCACACGTTCTTTGAAATGGTGAATATTTTCAAAGTCTGCACCACGAAAGCCATAAATCGACTGCGCATCATCACCGACACAGAACAGGCTGATCCGGTCTTTCAGTGGCTCCAGCAAAGCCCATTGCAATGGATTGGTATCCTGCATTTCATCGACCAGCATATGCCGACAGATTGAAGCGACATAGTCGACCAGACCTTCGGACTGTGCCAGCGCCGTAGCTACTACCGCCAGAATATCGTCATAATCCAGAAAACTTCGCGCTTGCTTACGTGTCTCATATTCTTTCATGATTTCGGCAATCTGGTCTTTGAGAGCCAGATATTCCGGTATCTGTTTTTCCAGTGCCAGACTAAGTTTTTGCCGGGTATTCCGTGCAAAAGAATACAGGTCACATAGTTCCTGAGGCTTAGGTAAATGATTTGGGTTTTTCTTGTCATCACGACCGCGAATCAGGCGAAACATCATCAGCTGGTCATCACGATCAATAATCGAAAACTGTTCAAGGCCAAAAGCTTTCGGAATACGGCGCAGCAGATACATACAGAAGGTATGAAAGGTCGAGGCTCGCAGCCCCTTGGCTTGTCCACCGAGTGCAAGTTCGACACGCGCCACAATTTCACTGGCTGCCCGGCGGGTAAAGGTCAGAATTTGAATCTGGTTGGCAGGCACGCCCTGTTCAATCAAGTAAGCTGCGCGTGCCACGATGGTTTTGGTTTTGCCACAACCTGCCCCGGCCAGCACCAAACTGTGTTTTGCTTCTGTAGTCGCTGCTTGCTTTTGTTGGGGATTTAATTCATCAATCAGGGTGGCTAAACTCATTTTCACTCATCATTTTGTGGATGTATGTAGTTTAACAGATCGCTTCCAGAATTATGGCTTTTCAGTTGTCCTGAAACTGTCTCCAATTTTATTTCCTGATTTGATATTAGCTAACGACAGGGCGTGCTGGATTACAGGAGAGAGAAATACTTTCACTCTGTCAAAAGATTTTTAACTATCTCAGCGACAGCTTTCTCCAAGTTCATTTCTGCATTTTTTAAGGCTTCCTCTAAAGGACAATCTGGCGGATTAATCCCAACAATCTGGCTAAATCCTGACTCAAACAAATCCTCAATTCCTTCACCGATTAGACCAGCAAAAGCGATTACCGGTTTATTAAATTGCCTGGCGAGCTGTGCTACCCCAAAAGGGGTTTTGCCCAAAGATGTTTGACTATCAATTTTACCTTCACCGGTCAGGACATAATCTGCTTGCGCTATTTTCTCATTCAGTTGAACCTGTTCAATCATCAGTTCCACCCCGGACCGAATAGAGGCAGCAGTGAATGCCATTAAACCAAAACCCAGTCCACCGGCAGCACCAGCCCCTGCAACATGACGATAATCACGGCCAAACTGCCCAGCGACTACATCGGCAAAATACCCAAAGTTTTGATCCAGTTGCTTGACCATTTCAGGCATTGCCCCTTTCTGTGGGCCAAAGATATAAGAGGCACCACTTGGCCCACACAACGGATTATTGACATCCGATGCAATGAGTATTTCAGTATCTGCTAAACGTGGATCCAGTTCGGATAGATCCATTGATTTGACCAGTTCTAAGTTTCCACCACAGACCTGAATTGACTCTCCCGCATGATTTAAAAACCGCACACCCAATGCTTGCGCCATGCCCGCACCCGCATCATTGGTGACACTGCCACCTAAACCGACAATGATTTTTTTCACTCCCAAGTCCAGCGCCCGTTTGATCATTTCTCCTGTGCCATAGGTTGTAGTCAGCATCGGGTTACGCTTTTCTGCTGCAAGCAAATGTATGCCATTGGCTTTGGCCATTTCAATCACAGCAGTTTGACCTGCATCAACCAAACCCCAATAGGTCTGAATACGTTGCTCAGGCAGTGGTCCGGTCACTTCACATGCAATACTTTGCCCCTTTAAACTTGAAATCAATGCATCGACCGTGCCTTCACCGCCATCAGCCATTGGCACATGAATGATATAGGCATCCGGAATGACGTTCTGGATACCGCGTTGCATGGCCTGACAAGCCTGTGCAGCAGACATACTTTCTTTAAACGAGTCAGGAGCAAGCACAAAGGTGAGCGGCATGGTGTGATCTTTTATCCACAAATGAAGTCTAAATTGTGGATAAATCCAGCACTATCCACAAGTCTTTATTTCCAGCCCAGTTCAATTGCAGTTATCTCATTAACTAAGGTTTGATTTAAAGATTCTGGCATTTTACTGGTGGTTTGAGAAACCGGAATATATCCTGCCATCAGCTCCGCCCTGGCTTGCGGAAATAAGGGTTGCTGATCTGGAAATGCATAACCCAGCGGATAAATCGGTTGGCCTGTCGCTAAATCATATTTATCCGAGGCGCCAAAGGCATGCAGTAATTCATGCACCAATACAATTTTATTCTGTTCAGTCTGTTGCTTGGATGCAAATAGATTCACCGAACCAATCCGGCCTTTTTGCAAGGCGGTTGAATGCTTTAATTGCTTGGTCTGCGCAGGATCATAGTAATTTAAAAATAAAGTCACATTGGCTGAAGGATCTGAACTCTGTTGTTGTTTCCAAGCATAGAACCGGAATTTTAAACTCCATAAAACTGTATTGATGAGCGAAGCCTGCTCAGGGACTTTGGGTGGTAGAACTTGAAGCTCACGGCCTAAATTAAAATAAAAATAAGTCGGCTGTCCGCGATACTGCTGAGCTGTTTTTTCCAGATATTCCCTTGCTCCATTCAAGTCCTGCCTCGACAGTTGCTGGATATATTGCTGTGTGGTCGGTAATCCATCGGCATTAATCGGATGCAGCAAAACAATAATTGGCTTTGACCAGTTCTGGTTTTGATCACGATAGGCATTAACTGCGACAATCAATAAGATGATTAATAAAATCAGAATCCGAATCTTTTTCCACATGGTTATTAAACGCCTATCGAACTGTTGAGCATCAAACTATGACTTTGTTAACTTTGATAAATTTCATTTCACCATCCTGTTTAAAATCAAGCCACCCTGAATGAATTGAATCAATAGCTTCTTCGTAGTTTCTAATATTCAAATCAGTTTGCTTTAAATATTTGATAACGTCTTTAACCTCAACCCAATCATTAGTCTCCGAGTAATGATAAATAGCTTTTTGAATAAGCCTGATAAACGAGCTAAAACTACTCTTTCTTAAATACATTTGGCTACCTTGCATTTTTGTTTCAAATACTCCTAAGGCTTTTACTAAGCCAGATAGCTTGTCAAATCCGTAATTTCGAGTATCAAAATCTGGCTTTACTGTATTTATATATGTTCCGACTAAGCCAAGATATGCCCATCCATTTTCATCTGCGTTATCTTTTACGGCTTTATAAATCAGATTCAGCGTAGCTCGATCCATCGTTTCAGGAAGATTCGAATTTTCCTTAGGCTGAGGCAAAATTTTATGATCAAGAGATTTGTCAGAGCTTAATACTTTCTTTTGGGAAACATTAGAAAGTTCATCATCTTCCTGTTGCTTGATTTCACTATCTACAAGTAAATTTTCGATATAAATGAACTTGTCACAGGCTTTCTTAAATGCTTCAGGCGTAGCTTTTTTGCCAAAGCCATACACAGTTAGACCATTTTCACGAATACGTGAAGCTAAGGGCGTGAAATCACTATCACTGGATACAATACAAAATCCATCTAATGCACCTGCATAAAGTAAATCCATAGCATCAATGATCAGGATCATATCCGTCGCATCTTTACCCTTGGTATAAGCGAATTGTTGTACCGGAGTGATGGCATGAGGAAGGAGTACATCTCGCCATTTCTTTAAAGTTTCGCTGCTCCAGTCCCCATACACACGTTTGACACTGGCAATTCCATATTTCGCAACTTCCTCCAATACCGATGAAATCGCGTTGATAGAAGAATTATCCGCATCGATTAATACAGCGAACTTTTTTGTCTGAATATCCACATCCACCCCAAGATATTATTTTTAATTTTTTATATACATGATTCTGACATAAAAAATGCCGACTTTCGTCAGCATTTTTTTGAATCTTAGAGTTTAGGCTTCAACCCATTTTCCGTCCTGATAAACCAGAGACCATTTGGTTTGCTTGCCTTCTGCAGTTTCCGAACCAATATATTGTGACTGGTTCTTACGGCTAAATTTTACCAGAGTTGGATTCCCTTCCGGGTCCACATCAGGTGCCTGCAAGATAAACTGATACTTTGGATCAAGCTGGTCGGCAACAGAACGAATCTCGGCCACTTTCGGTGCACGGGTTTCACGCACTTTCGGGAACTTGCTTGCCGCCAGGAATAAACCGGCTGCACCGTCACGCAGTACAAAGAAATCGTCATGCTTGGCAGAACGTAAATGCTCCATCTTGATCGGATCCACACGTGGAGGCGCAGGCTGACCGCTCTTTAAGACTTTACGGGTATTGTCACAGCTGGTACAGGCAAAATACGGACCAAAACGACCCGTCTTCAGCTGCATTTCACCATCACACTTGTCGCATGGGATACTCGGGCCATCATAGCCTTTAATTTTGAACTCACCTTCTTCAAGTTCAAAACCACTACAGTCCGGGTTATTCCCACAGATATGCAGTTTACGGCCGCCATCAATCACATAGCTGTCCATGGCAGTTTCACAGATCGGACAACGCTTCTTCGACATCAGGTCAGCAGTTTCCGCAGCCTCATCATCAGACAATGCAGCCAGAGACTCAACTGGTGTCAGGTTCAAGGTTCCTTTACAACGCTCTTTCGGCGGTAGGTTATAGCCTGAACAACCCAAGAATACGCCTGTGGTTCCGGTACGAATCTGCATTGGACGGTCACATTCTTTACAGTGTACTGCATCCACTTCTACAGGCTGATTGCGGCGCATACCGTTCTCACCCTGCGCCGTAGTCAAACGTTGCTTAAAATCGCCATAGAAGCTGTCTAATAACTCTTTCCAGTTACGCTCACCATCTGCTACTTTATCCAGCTGACCTTCAAGATCTGCGGTAAAGGCATAGTTCATCAGATTACTAAAATTTTCATCCAGACGATCGGTAACGATCTCACCCATCTTCTCGGCATAGAGACGACGGTTATCCAGTTTCACATAACCACGATCCTGAATGGTCGAGATAATCGCAGCATAGGTCGATGGACGGCCAATGCCTTTTTTCTCGAGTTCTTTCACCAGTGAGGCTTCAGTAAAACGTGCCGGTGGCTTGGTGAAATGTTGAGATGGATCAAGTTTCTCAAGTTTAAGCACTTCACCGACTTTGACCGCAGGCAATAAAATATCGTCATCGGCTTTATTGGCACCACGCACGCGGGTAAAGCCATCAAAGACCAAGGTACGGCCTTTGGCTTTCAGTTCTACGCCATTGGCATCCACCAAAATGGTAGAAGACAGATATTCTGCCGGAGTCATCTGACAGGCAACAAACTGGCGCCAGATCAGGTCATACAGACGCTGTGCATCACGCTCAACACCCACCAGACTGTCGCCTTTTAAGCCAACCATAGATGGACGAATCGCCTCATGCGCTTCTTGCGCACCGGCTTTATTGCCATAACGGTTCGGCTTGGCAGGCAAATACTTCTCGCCAAACTCGGATTCGATATGACCACGCACCATATTCACCGCATCATCACTCAAGAAGGTCGAGTCGGTACGCATATAGGTAATGAAGCCGGCTTCATACAGACGCTGCGCCAGCATCATGGTTTTCTTCACAGAAAAACCGAGACGGGTACTGGCTGCCTGTTGTAGCGTTGACGTGATATACGGCGCACTTGGATTAACCTTGGTTGGCTTATCTTCACGTGCAGAAACCGTATAATCCGCATCTTTGATCAGGTTTAATAAGGCATCAGTTTCGGCTTTGTTGCGCAGCTTGAGCGTCTTGCCATTTTGCTTGACCGCTTCGAGACGAATATCATCTTTTTTCGATTTGGTATCGGCAAACACCTGCCAGTATTCTTCAGGAATGAAGGCACGAATTTCACGTTCACGCTCGACCACTAGCTTCACCGCAACCGACTGTACACGACCGGCTGACAGACCACGCGCAATCTTTTCCCAAAGCAATGGCGAAATCATAAAGCCCACGACACGATCCAGGAAACGGCGTGCCTGCTGCGCATTGACTTTATTGGTATCCAGACGTGACGGATGCTTAAAGGCATCCTGAATCGCATTTTTGGTAATTTCATTAAAGACCACACGCTGATAACGCGAATCATCACCGCCGATGACTTCTTTTAAATGCCAGGCAATCGCCTCTCCTTCCCTGTCCATATCCGTTGCCAGATAGACTTCATCGACTTGCGATGCCAGTTTTTTCAGTTCGGCAACCACATGTTCTTTGCCAGGAAGGACTTCGTATTTGGCTTTCCAGTCATGTTCCGGATCGACACCCATGCGGTTAATCAACGCATTCTGTGATTTTTCAGCTTTTTCTGCATCCGTCAGTTTGGTACGTGTCGCTGGTTTTTTCTCTGTCGATTTTGCAGAACCGCCAGTCGGTAAGTCACGCACATGACCCACCGATGATTTTACGATGTAGTTCGGACCAAGGTACTTATTGATTGTTTTCGCTTTTGCAGGCGACTCCACAATCACTAGGGCACGCTTGCTTCCAGCGTCGGGAGACTTCGCTGTGCTGCTTTTTGATGTGGACCGAGGAGCGTTCGCCATAATTAACCGTTAATCCTGTTTATTTCTAAATTAAAGTTCAGCCAAAGCGTGTAACAGTGCTTTGATGTCGTCGAGTTGGGTCGCTCTTAAATCAGCTTCTTCATCCCAGTACATGCCGACACAGTTGGCCTGCATATCAATAGCATAAATGCCTTTTAATGCAATGGGAAAATCTTTAAATTTCTCATCACCCTGCACGATTTCGAGTTTATTATCGACAACACGGGCGCGCATCAAGGGCAAACGCGCATCTGGCATCAGCACACTGTAGTACGCGACCATACTGGCACGACTTTCAGTCGCCTTCGGGATTTTGGTCCAGTCCGGTGCCACCACCAGACGTGGATGCAAACCCATTTTACGGGCTTTGTCACGCATCAGGCCCAAGGCTTTTTCTCGGGGGCTCACGCGCAACCCGAAAATCGACCCTATGACGAAAATGATGATGACCACCGTCACCCAGATTCCAGTGTTTTCCATAGTTCAACCTTTATGTTCTATTATTAGAGTTGCATAAGCACAATATAAAACGCAAGTTTGCACGATAAAATTAATTCAGGAACATTTCATGACTATATAAAATTTCGTGACCATTCCAGTAAATATAACCTTTCTCGATCAACTCCTTCAGCAGCAAGCGGATGTCCGATTTTGGAAATAACTGTTCCAGTAAATCACGCAGCTCATAAATGTCTTTGGGTTTATCGCCCTGCAATTCACGCAGTTTACGCGCCACTTCCAGTTGTACCGGATCGATCCGGCCAAAGTTCTTGAACAGGTCTTGCTGTGCCGACTGGATTGGTGACTTGAGTATTTCAGATTCAACTGGAGCTTCTTCTGCCTTCAGTTGGGAAATGACCTGATCCAGTTTTGGATTTTCAACCGGGCTTTGTTCATCCAGATTGAGTTGCAACCATTGTTTCAAAACTTTTTTGCGGAAGCTGATTTGCTCATCATAGCGTTTGACGATTTTCAGGTTAATCAACATGCCGACCACATGCTGAGCTTTTACCGGCATCACTTGCAGAATATTCGCCACTGAGTTTTTTAGGGTTTCCACCGTATTCGGTTTGCCGCTCATTTTCCCTAACGCATCACAGTATTTTTTCACCAGTTGCAAGGCAGGTTTGTTCTTGATGGTATCCAGACTCGGAAGATGATTTTTAGGTTGATCGGTTGGAATGTTTGTCTCATCAGGCTGAATCTGAATTAGGTGACACGGAATATCAGAAGCTTGCAGCATCTGCTGCAACATCTCGCAGCTGTCCATCGCCGAGATCAATTCAACCTCGGTTTCCGGCTCCAGTAGCGCCATAAGCTGACCGACAATGACCGCATATTCATATTCTTTTTGTGGCGATTCAGGCGTGTCCAGTACCACCACCTGACCACTGCTAATCCAGCCGGCAAGCTCGGTTAAATCCTCTAAGGAGAATTCAAATTTTCCAGCACAGCTAAACAGATATAAAGTCGAATAATGCGCCACAATCTCACGCATTAACTTGGCTGTGGGGAAATTATTTTCGAGGTCGAGTAGAACAACTTTTGGGTGCATGGGACGCAATTCCGGAATGTACCTAAGAGCCGGTATTAGAGTAGGAAGTGAGTGAAAGGTCAAATAATTTTACGACTGAATGGGTGCAGGCCTGTTTCGGCAGAGGGCCAAACTGCATTTTATGAAATGCCTGCAAGAAATCTGTTTACGAGCGCGAATGTTTGTTTTCAGCAGAAAAACTCTTTTAAACTTGATGATCGCGCTGCGCTTTATTACTTTTATATGCGGATTTAATGCAATTTAAAAGCCAATTCAAAAAAATAATATTTCTCTTTTTAACATCTTATCGATTGGCTCATTTTTATTTTTCAATAAAAAACCCTTAGATCAGCTAAGGGTTGTTGTTGATTAAATCATTGGTTGCAAATTAATAATGCGGTGGGCGATCTGCAACCGGATCAAATTCTGCAATGCCTTCAGACAGATCTGAAGACTCAACACGTTGATATAACAGCGTCATTTGCTTTTTCAGATCAGCAATTTCCAGGGTCTGTTTGGCCACCTGATCATTCAACTGTTCAACTAAATCGTCTAAAAATGCAATTCGCACTTGCAAATCTTCAATGGGTGCGGAAAATGACGCCTGATCATTTAGATTTTGTTGTTTAGTCATTTAAAGTCCTCATTGGGGATTTCAGGAAACATTATGGCCTATATTACCCTTAGGGATGTCCAACTTGCGTTTGGTGGACCCGCCCTGCTCGACGGCGCGAATTTTAACTTGGAACGCGGCGAACGAGTGTGTTTGATTGGCCGTAATGGTGAGGGTAAGTCTACCTTACTTAAGCTGATTGAAGGAAGTTTACTGCCTGACAACGGCGAAGTTTCATTACAAAACGGCATTACTATTTCCATGCTGGCGCAAGATGTACCGATGGATTCAGGTAAAGTGGCTGATATCGTGGCAGATGGCGCTGGTGAAGCGTCAGAAGTTCTGCGTGCTTATCATGCTGCCAGTGAAGCTTGTGTACTGGGTGACATGGACGCCTGTGATCGTATGGGCAACCTGCAACACAAAATGGATCAGCTGGATGGCTGGGCGCTGGAAACCAAAGTCAATTCGATTTTAAGCAAAATGGGCCTGGACCCGGATGCAGATCTTGCCGATTTGTCCGGTGGTCGTAAACGTCGTGTCTTGCTGGCACGTGCTTTACTTACCCAGCCTGATGTGCTGTTACTCGACGAACCGACGAACCATTTAGACGTTGAAAGTATCGAATGGCTGGAAAAATTCCTGCTCGATCAGAACAATTTGACCCTGCTGTTCATTTCGCATGACCGTGCCTTTGTCGACAGCATCGCCACCCGTATTGTCGAGCTGGATCGTGGTCAGCTGCGCAGTTATGAAGGTAACTATTCACGTTATCTAGACCTGAAAGCCCAGCAGATGGAAGCCGAAGAGAAGCAAAATGCGCTCTTTGATAAAAAGCTGGCTGAAGAAGAAGTCTGGATCCGTCAGGGCATCAAAGCCCGTCGTACCCGTAACGAAGGCCGTGTCCGTGCCCTGAAAGCCTTGCGTGAAGAATCTAGAGCACGTCGTTCGCAACAAGGTAAAGTGACGATGGCGACTCAGGATGCCAACCGTTCAGGTAAACTGGTGTTTGAAATCGAGAACCTGAGTGTGAAATTCGGTGACAATGCACCGATCATCAATAATTTCTCTGCACTGGTATTACGCGGCGACCGTATCGGTCTGGTCGGTGATAACGGTGTCGGTAAAACTACCCTCATTAAAGCCATTCTGGGCGAGCTAGAACATGGCGGTACGGTGAAGACCGGTACGCAGTTAGAAGTGGCCTATTTCGACCAGCTCCGTAATGCGCTGGATCTGGAAAAATCTGTTAAAGATAACGTCTCAGAAGGTTCTGACCACGTGGATGTGAATGGTAACCGTCGTCATATCTATAGTTATTTACAAGATTTCCTGTTTTCGCCAGAACGTGCCCGTACACCAGTCAAAGCTTTGTCGGGTGGTGAACGCAATCGTATCTTGCTGGCGAAACTTTTGCTGAAACCATCGAACCTGATTGTGATGGATGAGCCAACCAACGACCTGGATATGGTGACTTTAGAGTTACTGGAAGAAATGCTGGGCGGCTACAAAGGCACCCTGCTGTTGATCTCGCATGACCGTGCCTTTATGGACAACGTGGTAACATCCACTTGGGTCTTTGATGGTAAGGGCAATATCGACGAATATGTCGGCGGTTATCAGGATTATCTTGAACAGCGCCCGGATCAAACCGTGGTTGACCAAAAAAGTGCCGTGAAAAAAGCCATGGCCAAAGCAGAAGCTGAGGCGGCACCGGTCGCTGCCAAGAAAGTTAAGCTTAGCTACAAGGACCAGCGTGCACTCGAACAGCTTCCAGCTGAAATGGAAGCGCTGGAAAAAGAGCAGACCGAGATCAATACACAACTGGCTGATGGCTCTTTATTTGTGACTGATTCCGATAAAGCACTGAAACTGTCTAAACGCTTATCCGAAATTGATGAGCTGTTACTGGAAAAATTAGAGCGTTGGGAAGAACTGGACAACCTAAGTAACGGCTAAATATTCCCCGAGCTTTTACTCAAGCATCTGTATTCGTACAGATGCTTTTTTATTTCAATAATCTTCTCTGTTAGACTGCATTTAATCTTTTGGCCCTAAATTGTTTTATGAGTACTCAGCCTGCATATCAACCCGGTGAATTTCAATGGTCATTCCTGTTACCTCAATATTGGGGCAAATGGCTAGGCATTATTTTCCTGATGATTCTGGCGATCTTACCTTGGGCCATTCAGCATCGTCTGGCGTCCCTGCTGGGCCACCTTTCTTTTAAATACTTGAAATCACGCCGTGAAACCACGCTGCGTAATCTGGAAGTCTGCTTTCCCGAATGGTCTGAAAAGCAGGTACAGGACAATGCCCGTCAGGTATTTATCGATCAAATGCTGGGGGTGTTTGAGACGCTGAATGCCTGGTACAGTCCGAAATGGTTTCAGGGCCGCGTCAGTATTGAAGGCTTGGAACATATTCAGAAGGCACAAGCCGCAGGCCAAGGCATGCTGTTATTAGGCACGCATTCAACTTTGCTCGATGCGGGTGGTTATCTTTGCGCACAATATTTTGAACCGGATGTGGTCTATCGTCCGCAGAATAATCCACTTTTGGACATGCTGATTTACCGTTGTCGCGCCACAATTTATGCCAATCAGATTGACCATGATGATATGCGCGGTCTGGTACGTAACCTGAAAAATGGCCATGCGATCTGGTACAGTCCGGATCAGGATTATGGTTTAAAACAAGGCGTGATGGCACCTTTTTTTGGCGTGCCTGCGGCGACTGTAACCGCACATCGCCGTTTACTGAAAATGACCAAAGCGGCTGCAATTCCTTTATATTTCTACCGTCATGGCGATATTAACAATCCGCGCTACCATGTGCTCATTGAACCGGCACTGGAAAACTTCCCTAGTGAGAATGAAGTTGAAGATGCCACTCGCGTGAACCGGGTGATTGAGCAGCAGTTGCGCATCGCACCGACCCAATATATGTGGTTCCACCGCCGTTTTAAGACTCGCCCTGAAGGTTATAAATCAATTTACTAAATCGATTTGATCACGGAATTTGAAGGGCTATAGCTTAAAATCATGTTTAAGTAATTGAAATAATTTAACCCGAGCTCTACATCCTGTAAAACTCGGGTTAATGAGGTTGTGCTTTCACATATTATAATTCGTTCTGCTTTTTTGTGATTTCCCTTTCAGCATCATATCCATGATGTTTTCATTCAGCTTCGTCTTCCTTATGAGAATATCCTTTCTCGACTCCCTGTGCTGATAAACCTAGAATACCCAGATTCCCAACCCCTGCCCATTCGCAAGAAGCGTAAACTGTTGTAAGCAATATCGTACACTTTTCTTCTAAAAACCTATGAGATTTTGCCCCCTTCTTTATAAGCCAGGGCAACTTCATCAGTGACTATTTTTTCCTCTTTCTCTGCTTTCTGAATGCCTTCTTCAATAGCTTTTTGTGCTTCTTGCTCATCTTCATCAGTTTGTTCTAATTCTTCCTGAATATGCTCGAATACCCGACCGGTTTGTAAAACCAGAAAGACCGGAAAATGGTCAGAGCCTACATGCGGTAAACGTTCCATATGTACCAAGGCAAAATCGGTACTGTGAAAGACGTGATCCAGCGACCAGCGAAAAAAAGGATAATCTGCGTGAAAAGTATTCACATAATGACGTCCTACCCGCGGATCCAGCAGCCCACTAATGCGTTGAAACAGGCGTGTGGTACGTGACCAGGCCACGTCATTCAGATCGCCCATGACGATACAGCTTTCATCCAGATCTTTAATCTGATCACCGACAATCAGCAATTCAGCATCACGCAAGGTAGAATCCTTGGCCTCGGTCGGGCTGGGTGGTTTGGGATGCAGACAATAGAGCTGTACTGGCTGTCCCGAGCGTAAAATCACCGTGGTATGAATGGAGGGAATTTCGTCACTCAGAATAAATTTAACCTCAGTTTCACTCAATTCGAGCTTGCTATATAGATGCATGCCATACAGATTATCCAAAGGCACAGGCACGCGATAAGGATAATCAGCTTCAATCACAGAGAGTGCATTTTGCCAGTTTTGATCAGTTTCCAGAGTCAAAACCAGATCTGGCTGATGAATCTGGATCTGCTCGATCAGTAAATGATATTTGGTATTGGTAGTAAGTACATTGGAAACGACCAGGGAAATCTGACGTTGCGGATCCAGCTGATCCTGCTTGACCTGCTTGACCTGTTTTTTCCAGATAAAGGTATAGGGCAATACCATTTTCAACTGATAGGCCAAAGCTGCCATCAGCCCGACAAAAAGCAGCTGATTCAACCAGTTCCAAGGATGATCAACCAGAAGAAAAAGAATAAAGGCGATAAAGCCCAATACCAGAATTTGTAAGCGTGGAAAATCCGCACCCCGAATCCACCATTCATCGCGTGGTATCAGTGACCAAAAACTTAACCAAATGACAATGATTGCCAGAATTTGGATAACCCATATCATAAACTGCGCTCTTAATTAAGTTATTATTTTTTCTAAAAGAAAAATGACGTTATCAATTTTGTATGTATCATAAAGCAGATATTTCTCTCAAGAATATTGATGTTTTGATTGTGTAGCTCTTGCAGTTGGGTCCCTTTTTGGTACACTCGAATCCCTTTTGATTTTTTAACGCACCGAGGCAAAGTGACATGAAAGTAGGTCTGGTCGGTTGGCGCGGGATGGTCGGTTCCGTCCTTATGCAACGTATGGTTGAAGAGAATGATTTTGCTCATTTTGAGCCATTCTATTTCTCTACCAGTAATGCAGGCGGTGAAGCGCCGGCATTTGGCGGTAAGACCGCCCCAGCACTTATGGATGCATCAGACATTAACAGTCTGAAGCAAATGGATGTCATTATTACCTGTCAAGGTGGCGACTATACCTCTGAAGTTTTCCCGAAATTGAAAGCTGAAGGCTGGAACGGTTACTGGATTGATGCAGCATCGACCTTACGTATGGATGATGAAGCCATCATCGTACTTGATCCGGTCAACATGCATGTGATCAAAGATGGTCTGGTCAAAGGCACCAAGACTTTTGTCGGCGGTAACTGTACAGTTTCCTTGATGCTGATGGGCTTGGGCGGTCTATTCCAGAACAATCTGGTGGAATGGGCAACTTCAATGACGTATCAGGCCGCTTCAGGTGCAGGCGCGCAAAACATGCGTGAACTGATCAATGGTATGGGATATTTATATAACAATACCAAAGAGTTGCTTGATGATCCGCGTTCTCCAATTCTGGATATCGACTCTAGAATTGCTGAATTACAACGTGGTGAAGGCTTCCCGTCTGCAAACTTTGGCGTTCCTTTGGCTGGTTCACTCATTCCTTATATCGACAAGCAACTGGAAAGCGGCCAGTCGAAAGAAGAATGGAAAGGTCAGGTTGAAACCAACAAGATTCTGGGCAACCAGCAGATCGTGCCAATTGATGGTCACTGCGTGCGTATTGGTGCCATGCGTTGTCACTCTCAGGCATTAACCCTGAAATTGAAAAAAGATGTACCTTTGGATGAAATCGAAGACATCATTGCACGTGCCAATGACTGGTCTAAAGTGGTTCCAAATACTCGTGAAGCATCGATGACTGATCTGACGCCTGTTGCTGTAACAGGTACTTTAAGCGTTCCAGTCGGCCGCCTGCGCAAGCTGAACATGGGTAAAGAATATCTGGGTGCATTCACTGTAGGTGACCAGTTGCTTTGGGGTGCTGCCGAGCCATTACGCCGTATGCTGCGTATTCTGATTGATTATAAAAATGCCTAATATCCTTTGGATATAAAGCCAAAAGCCGATCTTTATTGATCGGCTTTTTTATGTAACTATTGCGTAAGTATTTTACAAAAAACAAACATCCCGTTAATCTATAATTTTCGCTATGCGATAATGACTGAGCTCACGATTAAGATGACTGTATATAACAAATTAAAGCTTGCCATTTTAGCCATTGTCGCTTCACAAAACATTTATGCGATTAATGTAGATCCGGTTCAGATTCAGTCTGCCCCTGGGGAATTACTCTATGCAGAAATGACTTTTCGGCAGTCTGATATCAATCTGCCGATTGAAGTCAATCTGGCTTCACCTGAAGATTTAATGTCAATTGGTGCATCGCATCAGCCACCTGGTCATCTGAACTTTTTTACTCGGCGCAGCAATAATGGCACCGGGGTTATTACCATTACTTCTTCTCGCCCCATGACAGAGCGCGAGCTGAATATTATTGTCAAAATCAAGGAAGGCAATGCCGCACGGCTGCAACATATTCGTACACCCTTACAAGCTAAAACCGATTTATTAAAAGCTAGTCTCAAACAGAATGAACGTCCGCTTGCACCAGTTGTCGTCGTCAGTGAAAAAGATATTGCACTCAACTTACCCGTAAGTAGCCATTACAATACGGCAGCCTCCACAGCCTTAAATAAGCCACCGGCTCTAGAAAAGCCGTTGGCATTGCAACGCACAGCACCACCGACATTATCGAACACTTCTATTCCAAAAACTGCATTTGCGCCAGCTGTAATGGCATCAACTCCAGCGATTCAGGCTCAAGCGATTACGCCTGTACTGAAAAGCGAGGCTGTAACTGCACCCGATACTCCAGCCCCAGTTAAAACTGCACCGGCGCTTTCAGATTCAGTAAAGACCTCACAAGCCACTCTTGCATCGCCGGCTCCTGCAGCAGTCTCGACTACAGATAAACCAGCCAGTACGATGCCAGCAAATCAAAGCGCATCAGTACCAAATAAAGTAGATGTGCAGAAAGCTGTAGAGTCCCGTTCTGATCATCAAACCGCCTCCAGTGATCCATTGGTGAAAAAATTTGCTGAGGAACAAGCCAGAAAATCAACTGGATCATCCAATCCGGTGAAAACTCCAGCTCCAGTGACTGCAAAAGCTTCACCAATCAAAGCAACTCCGAATCAGACTCAACCTACTTATGTCGTTCAATCCAATGAGTCACTGTGGGGGATTGCAGCACGAATTGCCGAACAGCAGCAGCGTCCGGTCAATGAAGTCATGCAGCAAATCAAAAAACACAATGAGCATGCCTTTATCGGAGGAAATGCCAATCGTCTACGCAAGGGTGCTTCATTGAACTTAAATACAACTCATCCTGCACCTGCGCCCATTAAAGTTTCTGCAGCACCTCAGACAGAGCGACCTTCTAAGCCTGCTGGCAAAACTAAATACCGTTTGAATCAGGCAGAAATGAGCCTAGTGGCTGAGAACCAGCGCGATTCCGGGCAAGTTTCTGCAAACCAAAACACAGAACGCAATCAAACATCAAAGGAATTGTCATTAAAAGTTATGACAGCCCGAGAAAAAACCGTTAAATTACAGAGAAACGTAACTGAATTAGAATTGGCACTCAATCAGAAGGATCACAGAATTCAGTTATTAAATGCGCGTCTGGCCCAGCTACAACAACAGCTCAAAGCCCAACAAGCAGATAAGAAGCCAATTAATTAAAAAGTTACACATGACGATTTATTGGGATAGGCGAACTTAAACTACTCTATCCCCAAGGGGTAAAACATGCTGATTTATGTGATTCCATTAGTGATATTGATCATCGTATTAATTGTCTTTAAAAAACGACAAGATGCTCAAGAATCAGATAAAGCAAAAACTAAAACGGTAAAAGCGAAAAAAACTGGTTCTGCGTCAAAAGCTGCTCCACAAAGAACCAAGGTAGTGGAGCCAGTCGGGGTCACAAAAAAATCAGCAACACCATTATCGGCAGAAACACGCAAGAAAATTGAAGGCCTAATTCAGGAACGTAATTTTTTTGCGGCCGAAGCACAGATTAACCAGGCACTGAATCGGGATAATTCCCAGCATGAACTCTATCTGCTGTTATTGGATATTCATATCTTACAGCAAGATGATTTTGCGATTACCCAACTGATTAATCATATTCGTGCTCTGAAAATCGATGAAATTCTCTCTCAGGCTGAAGAAAAAAGAAGCGCCTATGAAAGAGAAAAATCAGTTAAACCAGATCCAGTTTCTAAGTCTGTTGTTCCCGCATCGAATACAAGTGATTTTGATGAATTGAGTCTTACATCACTTCCTGTGGATACAAAAGCTGGTTTAGCATTCGAGCAACTACAACAAGAAAGTGCGCCAGTTAAAGAAGAACCAGCACCTCTTGAATTTAATTTTAAGCCGAGTGCTGCACCTGCCTCAACCAGCGCAACAAAGACTGAGCCTGAACAAGACAACAGTTTTGACTTTAATCCAAAGAGCAGCTTTTCTCAGAGTGTGCCGACTGAATCAGCACCATCAGTGGTTAATGAAGTTCAGTTTGACTTTGAATCTTTTAAAGTAGAGTCAACAACGTCAGAAATTTCTTCTGTAGCTTCTGATCGTCTAGAAACAGATTCTGAAAATAAAACGAATCTTAATCAGATTCCTGATCTTGATCTCAATTTAAGCACTAATAATGAACAGTTACCGGCTAGCGATGAAGAAATCAAGCCTCTAAATTTTTCATTCTCACTTGACATGCCTGTACTAGCAGCTGAAAAAACTACGGTGCCAGCGACTGAGTTTGATCTGTCTAGCTTGACAGCTGCAGCACCTGTGGCAGAGTCGGCTACACAAACCAATCTATCAGGCATGGATTTCAAATTAGATCATTTGGAAACCATGCCAGAAGCGCCTGCTGCAACAGTGATGAGTTTCGATCTTCCTGCTACGCCAGCTCAGGCAGCCGTAGACCAGCATGATCCACTCGTGCAATCTTTCCCGGAATTACTGGATGTTAATGAAGCAAGTCTCAATCTTGATCTTGCCCAGCAATATATTCAACTCGGTGCCTATGCCGCTGCCCGTGAAGTTATTACCGAGCGAGAAGCTGAATATACTCCTGAGCAACAACAACGAGCCGAGCAATTACTGAATCAAATCGCATCTTGATGCATTTCGATTTACACTAAAGCAGTCAATAATTGGCTGCTTTTTTATGATAAAAAATATTGCATTAATTTATATGGGTGGCACATTCGGCTGCGTGGGAGATCCTCTTGCACCGATGCCTGCTGATTTATTTATTCCAAAGCTCGAACAGATACTTGCAGAGCAGTATTTCGTCGAATGCCATCATGCACCCGCCATTAAGGACAGTAGTGCCTGTATAGCAACCGACTGGTTGCAACTGGTACAGTTTATTCAGCAATTGCAATCGCGGCAGATCCAGCATTTTGTGATTATTCACGGTACAGATACGCTCAGTTATGCCAGTGCAATACTGGCACATTTTATTGGAAACTCGGCGCATGTGGTACTGACCGGTAGCCAATATCCGCTGCTGAATGCTCAAGGCAATGAACAGCGTGAATTTAGTGATGCCCTAGATAACCTGAAATTTGCACTAGATTCCGTCAGCGAATGTAGCGCTGGAGTCTATCTGGCATTCCATCATCAGCTGCTACATGCGCAAACTGCACTGAAACAGCATACTACCGAGTTGAATGCCTTTTCAGGTCTTGAAGCCAATATCGCAATCCAAACCAGTCAAGCGTGTTATCAGATCGAAGCTAAAGATATTGTGAAAGCGGCTGAATTCAACTGTATGAGCATCATGATGCAGCCGATTGATCTGACCCAGCAGCTGAATAACCTGAACAACCTCTTGGCTCGACCACCGCATTTTTTATTTCTGCAAGGTTTTGGCACTGGCAACCTGGCGGTCAATGACGCCATGATTGCGCTCATTGATAAACTCTATGAGCATGGCTGTATTTCCGTCTTGACCACCCAGGTGCCTTTTGGTGCGACGGACCAGCGCTATGCCATTGCCGAATGGGTCAATCACTGCAAAATTTTGCTGAATGAAAGTTATGGACATGCGGATCTGTATGCAAAAGCCCTGAAAATGTATTTACAATACGACACTGTAGAGCAATGGCATCGTCATTGGTACGATCAATAAGGTTTTGAGGTCATTATGCAGCGTTTTGCGGTGGGAATTGAGTTTTGTGGGATGCATTATCGAGGATGGCAGACTCAACAGCCGGGAGTTGCAAGCGTACAGGAAACTATTGAAAAGGTCCTGAGCCGAGTTGCCGATCAACCGATTAGCCTACATGGTGCCGGCCGCACGGATGCCGGGGTACATGCGACCAACATGGTGGCACATTTTGATACTGATGCCGTGCGTTCTGAACGTGGCTGGCTGATGGGCTGCAATAGCCAACTCCCTAAAGATATCTCGATCCAGTGGATCAAAGAAATGGATCACAGCTTCCATGCCCGTTTTAAGGCGCAGGCGCGCCGCTACCGCTATGTGGTCTATAATCACCCTGTGCGCCCGGCATTGCTGCATAAACAGGTCACCCATGTCTATGCACCCCTTGATGTTGAACAGATGATATACGCCGCGAAAAAGTTTGAAGGCACGCATAACTTTGAAAGCTTCCGCGCCGCAGCCTGTCAGTCCAATCAGCCCGTTCGCCATGTCAGCCATTGCCGTCTGATCCGGCATGGTCAATATCTGGTCCTAGATATTCAGGCCGATGGCTTTCTTCACCATATGGTGCGCAATATCATGGGATGTTTACTGGAAATTGGTCAGGGTATGTACGCTGCCGATCATATTGATACTATTTTCGCTGCCGAAGATCGTAAAGCCGCAGGCGTGACTGCACCAGCAGATGGTTTGTATTTTATTCATGCTGACTATCCGGCGCAGTTTGAATTACCGGAGTTACCCTTAGGTCCACATTGGCTGAATATGCCGGAATAATTTTGATTTTTTTAGAATATTTACCTCCCCTCACCCCTCCTGAAAGGAGGGGAATTCCTCCCTTTAAAAAAGGGAGGTTAGGAGGGATTTTTAACGCTGCTTGCGCTTCCGATATTCCACCGGCGTTTCATTGGTCCAGCGTTTAAAGGCACGATAGAAGGTACTTGGCTCGGAAAAACCGGTCAGATAGACAATCCGCTCGACGCTCTCATTGGTACTCGCCAGCAAACGCTTGGCCAAACGACAACGATAATCCGAGAGAATCTGCTGAAAACTGGTATGTGCCTCACTCAGTTGCGTTCTCAAACGGCGTGGCGTGATATTCAGTTGTGCTGCTACAGTTTCCAGTGTGGTTTCACCACTCTCCAAAGTAGAGCCGATCGCACGACGGACTTCACCGACCAGATCATATCTTGCCAGCTCCTGTAGCTTTTCAATGGCCAGTTGCTCATGCAGCTGCAACAACTCAGGTTCAGCTTGCCATAGCGGATATTCCAGAATAGTCGGATCGAAGTATAAACGGGTTTCTTTCTGACCTAGACTGACCGGACACTCATAAACCCGGAAGTATTCATCATCAAGTGCCCCTTTAGAAAAATTAAAATCGATATAAATCGGCTCAAAACGCCCTTCAGTAATAAATTTAAAGAAACGCAGGACACCTGACATGGCGCATTCAGTAAAATGACGATTGACCAGACTCTCAGCAAAAGGCTGTTCACCATTGGTTAAATAGCAGCGGTCATCTTCAATCACCAATTTGGCAGCAAAGGCATCACTGATCAGTCGCTGATAAGCCAAAGCACGTTTCAGTCCCTCACCAAAATTTTCAGATGAAACAAACAAGTGTTCAATCACTTGACCACGATAAAGAGGCAAGTGTTCACCCAGATGCAATCCAATATCCGGATCCTTGCTGACTTCCTCTGCCGCCACCCAAAAGGCATACTGGGCACTCAGCGGAGTACGGTCATTGGCCTCTACCTGATTTAAAGCCACTCCTGCTTTGGTCAAAAGTTCTTCTGTTGGCAACCCCGCACGACGAATCGCCTGATAGCCTAAACGCAATACGACTGATGCATCCGTTAGCTGACTCACTCAAAAGCCTTCCTTGTATGTACTTCATTTATACTTAAAAAGATTAATTTTAGATTAACTGTGATTGACCAAACTGACAACAGAAACAGGTGTCTTTTTAGTTAAAAAAATTATCGTGACAGTTCGCCTATTTTACTGGCAGATGATCAGTCTAACGCCCGTTTCGTCTTGTATTTTGCAAAAAAATTGACTATAATTTGCGCCTTTCCAATTTATTCATTCAGGTAGGCTATGGCCAATAAAGAGGAACTCATCGAGTTCGAAGGCGTTGTCACCGAGACGCTTCCTAATACTATGTTCCGTGTACGTTTAGAGAACGGTCACGAAGTGATTGCCCACATCTCTGGTAAAATGCGTAAACACTATATCCGTATTTTGACTGGCGACAGTGTGAAGGTTGAAATGACACCTTATGATTTGACTAAAGGTCGTATCACATATCGTGCACGCTAAGTTTTAGCGCAAGCAAAAGCCACTTTTAGTGGCTTTTTTATTACTTGAATTATTTATCAATCAATAAAATAATTTGACACAGCCTTATAAATTCACAACTATTCATTGAATTAAAACAACAGGTATAAAAACAATGAATATGAAATGCTTACCCCTACTTTCCAGCTTGTTTCTCGTTGCGTGCGCTACCGACGGCAATCAGCATCTGCATCAATCTCTACAACCTTATGTGGGTCAAACTGCCGCACAGGTTCGTAGCCAGCTTGATCTTCGTGCAATGGGATTCAAGACCTCCCAGCAACCAATTCAAACCGCAGAATTTCTCAGCTACACTATTTTTCGGGATATGAATATTCCGATGGGCACGCCGAATATTAGTCAGAGTATCTCGATCGGTGCACCAATGCCGATGCCCTCAAATGGTGGTTATAACATTGAGATGAAATGCCAAATCTGGTTTGACCTAAAAGATGAAATTGTTCAAGCCATCCGCTATACCGGTAGAGCTTGCTAAGCTGTACTCATCGAGTTCAAAGCCTGTATCTTTAAATCAGGGATCAACCTCACCACGCTAAACTTCTACCTTGTATCAAATCACAACAGTATTTTTGCATGGAATGCGCTTACACTCATTTTATTTGGTGTGAGGACAACTCATGAAGTTCACACTGATTTTAGCATGCTGCACAGCCTTGGGTTTGCTTAGTGCATGCACCACCACCTCCTCAACGACTGCACAGCGTGATGCCTATTTACAACAGTTCATTGGGCAAAGCAGCCAACTGATCGATCAAACTCTGGATCTAAAACGTTTAGGTTACCAGCAGATCAGTGGGCCTGAACGCAGCGCCAAGCAATTAAGCTATGTGGTACAACGCCCCATTACCATTCCTTTGCCTGTAGCGCAGTTTCCTGCCACAGGGACAGGCACTGTACCGATTCCAGTGTCAGTAAGCCCTGCCGGCGGCTATGACGTCAAATTGCAATGTAAAATCACCTTCTTACTCAAAGATAATATTGCCACCGCGGTACGCACCACAGGCCGAACCTGTTAAGCCGTTTAAGCTTTGAAATTTCTATCATAAAAAAACGCAGCTCAAGGCTGCGTTTTTTTGAATCGAAACAGGCTTAGTTCAATGCAGCAACGACTGCTTGACCCATTTCAACCGTACCGACTTTTTGCATGCCTTCAGACATGATATCCGCCGTACGCAAGCCTTGATCCAAGACCTGACCTACTGCATCTTCAATCGCTTTAGCAGCGGCTTCTTCACGGAAGGTATAACGCAGCATCATCGCCACCGAAAGAATCGTTGCCAATGGATTTGCCAGGTTTTGACTGGCGATATCTGGTGCAGAACCATGACAAGGCTCATACATGCCCTTGCCATTTTCATCCAGAGATGCCGATGGCAACATGCCGATTGAACCGGTCAACATCGCAGCTTCATCAGACAGGATATCACCGAACAGATTCGAGGTGACAATCACGTCAAACTGCTTTGGCGCACGCACCAGTTGCATTGCGGCATTGTCGACATACATATGCGATAAATTAATTTCAGGGTATTCGGCATCTTTCAGCGCAGTCACTGTCTGTTTCCACAGTTCAGTTACTTCAAGCACGTTGGCTTTATCCACTGAACATACTTTACCACCGCGCAAGTTGGCCATTTCAAAAGCGACTTTGGCGATACGCTTGATTTCAGATTCTGAATAAACGTCAGTGTTATAGCCTTGTTTCTCGCCATTTTCCAGTTCACGGATACCGCGTGGCTGACCGAAGTAAATACCACCGGTCAATTCACGCACAATCAGAATATCCAGACCTGCTACGATTTCAGGCTTTAAACTTGAAGCATCAGCCAATTGCGGATAAAGAATGGCTGGACGCAAGTTAGCAAACAGGTTCAGTTCACTACGCAATTTCAATAAACCACGTTCCGGACGAATTGAGCGCTCAATCGTATCCCATTTTGGACCGCCCACGGCACCGAGTAAAATCGCATCAGCTTTTTTAGCCTGTTCAGAGGTCACTTCAGGATACGGTGAACCATGTGCATCAATGGCTGCACCACCGAGTAAGCCCTGTTCCCATGTCAAATCAAGATTAAATTTTTCATTTACGCGTGTGAGTACTTGCTCTGCGGCTTTTACAATTTCAGGGCCGATGCCGTCACCAGCTAAAATCAAAATTTGTTTAGACATGAGATTTTCCGTTTAAAACGTCAGATTCAGACCTGACAGAGGTTAAATTTTCTTTTCTACAAACTCTGCAATCCCGGTGACTGCATTATAGGGTTTGCAAAAACGACGAATGGTTTTTTGCTCTTGTACCAGATCTACGCAAAGCGGATCCGGCGCCGAAGAATTTAATAAACTGCTGCTACGCGCACTACGGTCACGAAACATTTTTAAGCTATAGCGGTTATTGGCCTGAAAACGATGGAATACATGTAAAGTTTCCGCTTTATCCTTACTGATCGGATAAAAACGCACGACCAGTTCATGCTGTCCTGCCGGCACAGATAAATAAATCGGATTGGCCTGATTTAAATTTTTGGCCTGCAAGCGCACCAGTTTCTGCTTCAGCGCCTCATCACTGATGCGGCCATTGTCGGCGTTGACAATAATGGTCTGATTGAAGCGTTCGAACTGGCAATCTGGCGTCCCTGTACAGTAGATCAGGGCATTTCTTTTGCTCTCAGTATTTTCTTTGGCATGTTTGAGTTTCATCGTGTCGATGCTTTGACATGCAGTCAACAGCACCGATACTGAACTTAAAGCAAGCCACTGTTTCCAATAATTCGCCATAATGTCTGTCTTACCCAATCAAAAAACTCAATAATCTTCCGATATTAGCAAGGGCATCGCAGTCATGCCATGACAATTTTTACTGATTTATCCATGAATTTCGGCAAATACCCAAGGACGCGATTGTTTGGTTTTTTCTTCATAGGCACGAATATCATCCGCTACCTGCAAAGTTAAGCCAATATCATCCAGACCATTTAACAGGCAATGCTTGCGAAATGGATCAACTTCAAACTTAAAGCTTTCACCTGTAGGGGTGCGAACTTCTTGTGCCTGCAAGTCAATAGTCAGTTGATAGCCTTCATCTGCCGCACATTCCTTAAATAACTGCTCAACAATATCTTCAGCCAAAATCACTGGCAACATACCGTTTTTAAAACAGTTATTAAAGAAAATATCAGCAAAGCTTGGTGCAATCACGGTACGAAAACCGTACTCACTCAAGGCCCACGGCGCATGTTCACGGCTAGAACCACAACCAAAGTTGGCACGTGAAATTAAAATAGATGCACCCTGATAACGTGGTTGGTTCAAGACAAAGTCCGGATTGATCGGACGAACTGAATTGTCCTGCCCTGGATAACCTTCATCTAAATAACGTAATTCATCAAATAAATTGTCACCAAAACCGGTACGTTTGATCGATTTCAAAAACTGTTTTGGAATAATTAAATCTGTATCGACATTGGCACGGTCTAAAGGTGCAACGATACCTTGTTCAATGGTATAAGCTTTCATGTCTGTGCTCCTACGTACCAATTAAAATGAACGAACATCAACAAAGTGACCTGCAATCGCAGCAGCGGCTGCCATGGCTGGACTCACCAGATGAGTACGACCGCCATTGCCCTGACGACCTTCAAAGTTACGATTCGAAGTCGACGCACAATGCTCGCCTGGTTGCAATTTGTCAGCATTCATCGCCAGACACATTGAACAGCCTGGTTCACGCCATTCGAAGCCTGCTTCGACAAATACCTTGTCCAGACCTTCCGCTTCTGCCTGAGCCTTGACCAGACCAGAACCCGGAACCACCATCGCCTGTTTGATTGAAGATGCGACTTTGCGACCTTTGATCACTTCGGCTGCAGCACGGATATCTTCAATACGCGAATTCGTACATGAACCGATAAAGACACGATCCAATTGAATCTCAGCCAAGGCCTGACCGGCATTTAAGCCCATATATTGATAAGCACGGTTCCAATCATTGCGTTGTACATCGTCTTTGGCTTGTTCTAAAGTCGGTACTGCTTGAGAAACTGGAATGACCATCTCAGGAGAAGTTCCCCAAGACACTTGCGGCTCAATTTCTTCACCTTGCAACACGACCACCGTATCAAAGTATGCACCTTCATCTGAATGCAAAGTATTCCAGTAAGCCACTGCCTGATCCCACTGTTCCGCAGTCGGAGCATAAGGACGGCCTTTAACATACTCGATAGTTTTGTCATCGACAGCGACCATACCCACGCGTGCACCGGCTTCGATCGCCATGTTACACACAGTCATACGACCTTCAATCGACATGTCACGGAAGACCTGACCACCGAACTCAATCGCGTGACCAGTACCGCCTGCAGTACCAATCTTGCCAATAATCGCCAAGACCACATCTTTCGGTGTTACGCCCTGACCTAATTTGCCATCGACGCGTACCAACATGTTTTTCATCTTCTTTTGAACCAGGCATTGAGTCGCCAATACATGTTCAACTTCGGATGTCCCGATACCATGCGCCAAACAGCCAAAAGCACCATGTGTTGCGGTATGCGAGTCACCACATACCACGGTCATGCCCGGTAAGGTCAAGCCCTGCTCCGGTCCGACCACATGCGCGATGCCCTGACGGATATCGTTAATATCAAATTCAACAATATTAAAAGTCTTGCAGTTATCATCCAAGGTTTGCACCTGGATGCGCGAAGTTTCATCTTCAATTCCGGCAACGCCCTGCTCACGCTCTTTTTTTGAGGTCGGTACGTTATGATCCGGTGTGGCAATGTTGGCACTTAAACGCCATGGCTTACGCCCGGCCAATTGCAAACCTTCAAAGGCCTGTGGAGAAGTCACTTCATGTAATAAGTGACGGTCGATGTACAGTAAGGCAGAACCATCATCACGTTGCGTTACTAAATGGTCGTCCCACAATTTATCATATAATGTTTTTGCTGTTTGGGTTGCGCCTGCCATGTCGATGTACTCCACTGGACTGGGTAAATTCTTTCTCTGATTTTGATTATATCGCTGCAATCACATAAATCTAATTTATCATTTTTATCAGTTAAAAAACTTTTTGGAATCTTTTAAAAGCTGAATCAAATCATGCTTGAGCTCTATTTTTATAAATCTAATTTTCCGATTGATTTATAAAAAATATTCGCTTTTACAAATTAAATGAGAATTATTATTATTTCTTCATCGACAGAAATGATGATTTTGAGGAACTTCGACATGGCACATATTCAACGCTTCGTAGACAACAACCAGCGCATGTTCAAAAAAACCTTCAGCTACTACATTATGCACATTACTGTGGCGATGATTGTGGGTTACTTGGTGACCGGCAATTTGACGATGGCCATTGCCTTAAGTTTGTTAGAGCCAACGGTACAGGCAGTTGCTTTCTTCTTCCATGAAAAAATCTGGGAGCGTAATAACCAACAGCAGAATGAGGACATTACCGTCTAAATTCTTCGGTCGAGGTTTCTGATGAAAGACTGCCCTTAAAGGTGGTCTTTTTTAATTTTTAAAATTCTAAGGCTTTGAAAATGTATAGTAATTCAGCACTGCAACATAGATGAGCTAATTTTGCTTTGATTTATTCTTAAAATATAACAATAATAGATTTACACATAAAAATTCTTTATAGGTGATTAAGATGAATCTCGCAGCCTTTGAAGCCTTCGTGAAAGTCATGGAAACCGGTTCGATTTCTTTGGCCGCAGATCAGCTCTTCATTACCCAGCCTGCTGTCACCAAACGTATTCACAGTCTGGAAGAATACTTTGGGGTCAAGCTGTTTGAATCTGCCGGACGTGGCGTACAGGCCACCCACGCGGCGCATTCGCTGTTGCCTAAAGTGAAAAACTGGCTGAATGAACTCGGTGATATTCATTATACCTTGAGCCATGAACAGGGTCAGGTACAGGGCAAACTAAAAATTGGTACCAGCCATCATATCGGCCTGCATCATCTGCCGAGTCATTTGCGCCGCTATGTACAGGAATATCCGGATGTAAGGCTGGATGTACATTTTGTCGATTCCGAGCAGGCACACGAACAAGTCATTGCTGGCGATCTGGAACTGGCATTTTTAACCTTGCCGCCACGGGGCGATGCGCGTCTGAATTATGTCACCATCTGGAATGATCCTCTGGTCTTTGTAGTTGCACCCTTTCATCCACTGGCGCAGCAAAAAAATCTGTGTCTGGAAGATTTGCTGAATTATCCGAGCCTGCTGCCGTCTTCACAAACCTACACTTCGCAGATTACTTTGGCCGAATTTGAAAAACAGGGTATTAAACCGAAAGTTAGTATGAGCAATAATCCGCTGGAATCGATCCGGATGCTGGTATCGATTGGCTTAGGCTGGTCGGTACTGCCAAAAACCCTGGTCAATCATGACCTGCACCAGCTGGATATCAATCTGGAAATGAACCGTCGCTTGGGCATGGTTTGGCATCCTGGCCGTACGCAGTCCAAAGCGGCTCAGGCTCTGGTTCAGCTCATGCAAGGCGCTTCCCTGCCTATTTAAACCGTTCCTGAACATGCTGCATTCAAAACGGTGCAGCATTTTGTTACCTAAATACACCCCATCTGGCGAGATCTTTCGAGTATTTTTAAGACAATTCCATTCTTTTGCAGTGCAAAGGGATGCTTAAAATTATTCGATGGAGCCTGACGGATGCAGCTCGATTCTCCCCTAAAATCCCACTCTCAAGATAAAACAAATACAAGCAGCCTGTGGCTTTCGGCCAAACTGATGCTGCTGCCCACGCCGGCACTTGATTTTGCCGATGAACAGACTGCCCGGCACTGCCTGCGCGAATATTTCCTGAATACCTTTGACACCTATGAGCAACTGTTTGAATGTCTCAAGCATGAAGATGCTTTTTTCGTTAAACCGATTACCTTACGTCATCCGCTGATTTTTTATTTTGCGCATACCGCCACTTTTTTTTGTCAATAAACTACTGCTCAGCAAGCTAATTAGCGAACGCGTAAATCCGCATTTTGAAAGTATCTTCGCGATCGGTGTGGACGAGATGAGCTGGGATGACTTGGATGAAGTACATTATGACTGGCCCAGTGTTCAGGAAGTCCGCGATTATCGGCATCAGGTGCGCGCCCTGATCTTGAATATTCTTGAGCATGCTCCGCTGACTTTGCCCTTAAACTGGCAGAATCCGTGGTGGACGCTCATTATGGGCATTGAGCATGAACGGATTCATCTGGAAACTTCTTCCGTACTGATCCGCCAGCATGCTCTGGAACATGTACGCCAGCATCCGCAGTGGCGCGCCAATATCATTACTGGCATAGCTCCGGATAATAGCTTACTGCCTGTGCCTGAAGGTAAGGTACATTTACAGAAATATTTTAACGATCCATTTTATGGCTGGGACAATGAATACGGCCTGCATGAAGCCGAGGTTGCGGCTTTTGCAGCCTCCAAATATCTGGTATCGAATCAGGAATTTCTGGCCTTTGTCGAAGCTGATGGCTATCAGACCGAACACTACTGGAATGAAGAAGGTCTAGGCTGGCTGCAATTTTCACAAGCTGCTCATCCCTGTTTCTGGCGCAAAACTGAATTAGGCTGGTCATTGCGACTGATGCTGGAAGAAGTGCCGATGCCTTGGGACTGGCCGGTAGAAGTGAATTATCATGAAGCCAAGGCCTTTTGTCAGTGGAAATCGCAACAGCTGGAAAAAACCATTCGCTTGCCGACTGAAGATGAATGGTATCGCCTGTATGCAGTTTCAGACTTGGATCCAGATTTACCGAGTCCTCCACAGGCCAATATTGAATTGAAATACGGCACCAGCTCCTGCCCGGTCGATCATTTCAAGCAGGGCGATTTTTACGATATTCAGGGCAATGTCTGGCAATGGACTGAAACTCCGATCTACCCATTTCAGGATTTTCAGGTGTATCCATTTTATGATGATTTCAGCACACCGACTTTTGACGGCCGTCACAACCTGATGAAAGGTGGCTCCTGGATTTCGGCGGGCAATGAAGCTTTATATAGTTCCCGTTATGCCTTCAGACGGCATTTCTTCCAGCATGCCGGTTTTCGCTACGTCGCCTCTGATCAGGCACTGCAACATTTCCCTTCGAACTATGAAAGCGACCAGCTGGTCTCCCAATATCTGGAATTCCAGTACGGCCCCGAATATTTTGGTATCGCTAATTTTGCCAAAACACTGGTCGATCTGGCACAACCCTATTTTCAGCAAGTGCCATGTCATCGTGCCTTAGATATTGGCTGTGCTACCGGCCGCGCCAGCTTTGAACTGGCACACTATTTTGATCAGGTGACCGGTCTGGACTTCTCAGCACGTTTTATCCAGCAGGCAGTCTATTTGGCTCAAGGCAATAGGGTACGTTATCAGCTGCCGCTAGAAGGTGAATTAAGCGAAGAAAAAAGCTGTTCACTTGAAGATGTCGCTTTGGAACAGTTTGCGTCAAAAACGGAATTTTTTCAGGCCGATGCCTGCAACCTGAAAGCACATTTTAGCGACTATGATTTTATTCTGGCAGCGAACCTGATTGATCGGCTGCATCATCCGAGAGATTTTTTGGCGCAGATTCATGAGCGTATGAATATAGGCGGCATTTTAATGCTGAGTTCGCCTTATACGTGGCTGGAAGAACATACGGCGCGTAGTGAATGGCTGGGCGGTTTTCAGCAGGATGGGGAAAACATCACGACCTTGGCTGGTATTTCCAACATTTTAACCCAGCACTTTGAATTGGTGGCCGAACCCCAAGATGTGCCTTTTGTGATTCGGGAAACGGCCAGAAAGTATCAACACACGCTGTCACAAGTCACGATCTGGAAACGGATTCGCTAAAGGTAAGGTCATAGTCTAAAAAAGCCAATCATACGATTGGCTTTATATCTTATCCTTCACTGGTTGAATTTTCATGCAAGGATTCATTGAGTTGATCTACCACAATCGCCCATTCGCCATCAGATGCTATTTTCTCGCTTAAAAATTGACGTTGTGCCTCTGACCAATACGGCGCATCCAGTAAAGTCAGATCTTTATGTAATTGATGCTCGTGAATAAATGTTTCAATACCTTCTGCACTGGCATCCAAGCCAAGCTGCTGGAACAGATGTGTCATACGTGGTCGAACGTGAGTCATATCTCATACCTCAGAATCTACTATTGTTATCATGTCCTGTTTTTTGAGCATAGCATGTCTGATTCAGCCTGACTGTGAAAAAACATTAATATTCCATTGAGGCAAATAAAAAGCACAACCGAAGTTGTACTTAATAATCACATCAATGAGTTCGGAGTGATTAGATCGACCAGTCCTGTATTTTCCAACCCTGTTCTTGGGCTAAAGTTTCCAAGCGATCATCCGGATTGACTGCAATCGCATGATCCGCATATTCCAGCAAGAAACGGTCATTAATAGAATCTGAATAAGCCCAAGACTCGGTTACGTCGCGGCCTTCCAGCCATTGTTCCAGACGCACCAGCTTGCCTTGCTGATAGCATGCGGTATTGATGACTTTACCAGTATATTTCCCATCAATGACTTCAGCATTGGTGGCAATAATTTCAGTAATTCCGAATTCACGAAAAATGGGTGCGGTAATAAAGTCTGAAGTTGCGGTAATCCCCACTAAGGCATGCCCTGCTTCACGGTGGCGCTCAATGGCTTTAAAACCTTCAGGACGCATTTGTGGACGAATGACTTTTTGCATGAACAGTTGATGTAATTCAGTCAAATAATGATTGTCATGTTTGGTCAGAAACTGGAACACAAATTCATTATAGGCATAAGGATCCAGCTGACCTTTTTTATAATCGTCATAGAACTTGTCATTCATGGCGCGATGCTGAACTGGATCGACCAGGCCCTCACTGACCAAAAACTCTCCCCAAGAATGATCCGAATCCGTGTTTAACAAGGTGTGATCGAGATCAAATAGCGCCAATTTCATGAAAATACTCGTTAAAACTGAAATTTAAGAAAAAAATTGTAAATCTATCTCCGCTAGTCGATAGAAATTCGTTAAGATCATAGCAATTTTAACATTTTTAAACTTTGCTTTTTTCGAGTTGGATAACGAAATAATGCTCCCCGATGGCAAAGGCATAAATTAAACAATTTTTAGGTAGCCAAATGATCGACTCTGAAGGTTTCCGACCGAATGTCGGGATCATTTTGGCAAACGATGCTGGACAGGTTTTATGGGCAAAACGCATTGGTCATAATGCATGGCAATTTCCACAAGGCGGGATCCAATATGGAGAAACCCCTGAGCAGGCACTCTATCGTGAGCTGAGAGAAGAAGTTGGCTTATTGCCCGAACACGTCCAGATAGTCGCGCAAACCAAAGGCTGGTTGCGCTATCGTTTGCCGCATCGATACATTCGTACGGACTCTGATCCGGTCTGTATCGGTCAAAAACAAAAGTGGTTTTTACTCAAACTCACGGCCCCCGTTCAGCATATTCAGTTGAATCTGTCTGATCCGCCCGAATTTGATCAATGGCAATGGGTCAGTTACTGGTACCCACTCGGTCAAGTCGTGAATTTCAAACGTGATGTTTACCGCAAAGCCCTGGTGGAGTTGTGTCAGCAACTACCCCAGCAAAAACCTTAAAAAATCGCATAAATAATGCAGATTTTTTACGCGGCTATTGTTATAAATAAACTTAATCACTGAAATTCTGAATAGACGGAGCAGACCTTATGTCGAATATGCAACTGGACACCTTGAGACGTATTGTTCAGGAGATCAATGCGTCCACCAGTTTGCATGAATCACTCGACATTATGGTCAAGCATGTGGCCGAGGCCATGCAGGTTGATGTCTGCTCGATCTATCTCCTCGATGAACGCAATCAGCGTTATCTGCTCATGGCGTCTAAAGGCCTGAATGCAGAATCTGTCGGCCATGTGTCTTTGCAGACCGGTGAGGGTCTGGTGGGCCTGGTTGGACAACGTGAAGAAATTGTCAATCTGGACAATGCCCCTAAACATGAGCGCTTCCTGTTTTTACCTGAAACCGGTGAGGAAATTTATAACTCCTTCCTCGGTGTGCCGGTGATGTACCGCCGTAAGGTCATGGGTGTACTGGTGGTTCAGAATAAAGAATCACAGGACTTTTCTGAAGCTGCTGAATCCTTTCTGGTCACACTCTGCGCGCAGCTTTCTGGCGTCATCGCCCATGCCCATGCCGTTGGCAATATCGATGTATTCCGTAAGCCGAGCAACCTGCCCGCCTATAAAACCTTTCAGGGAGTTTCTGGCTCCGGTGGCATTGCCTTAGGTCGTGCAGTGATTCTGTATCCACCAGCAGATCTTGCCGCAGTCCCTGACCGTGAAGCAGATGACATCAGCGAAGAACTGCAGCTCTTAGATAACGCGCTAAATTCAGTCCGTGAAGAAATCCAGTCACTGGATGACAAAATGCAGGATGCGTTAATGGCCGAGGAACGCGCACTGTTTAGCGTGTTCTTGCGTATGCTGGATGAAAATGCCCTGCCTGCAGAAATCAAGGCTTTTATTCGTGAAGGTCACTGGGCACAAGGCGCCGTGCGAATTGTTATTGACAATCATGTGGCACAATTTTCCCAAATGGAAGATGATTATTTACGTGAGCGGGTAGCGGACTTAAAAGATCTGGGCCGCCGTATTCTGGCGCGCTTACAGGAAGCCGATGCCAGTCACCGTGAATTGACCGATGAAAGTATTCTGATTGGTGAGGAAATTTCGACGGCTGCACTGGTTGAACTACCTGTAGATAAAATTGCCGCGATTGTCACTACCGAAGGCGCCATGAACTCACATATGGTGATTGTGGCGCGTGCTCTTGGTATTCCGACCGTGGTCGGCGTGACCGAACTGCCGATCAACACCCTCGATGATGTAGAGATGATTGTCGATGCACATCAGGGCCGGGTCTTTATTAATCCCCCACGTCGCCTGCGCAGTCGCTATAAAGAAATTCAAAAAGAAGAAGAACAGCTTGCTAAAGATCTGCGCCAGTACGAAACCAAAGATGCGATTACCCCGGATGGCGTGGCGGTCAAACTCTACGTCAACACCGGCCTGATGATTGATGTGGTGCGTGGCGTGCAGCGCGGTGCCAAAGGTGTCGGTTTATACCGTTCTGAAATTCCGTTTATGTTGCGTGACCGCTTCCCGGGCGAGGAAGAACAACGTGCGATTTATCGTCAGCAGCTCAGTCACTTTGCCAATAAACCGGTGGTGATGCGAACGTTGGACATTGGTGCAGACAAAGACCTGCCGTATTTCTCGATTGAAGAAGAAAACTCGGCACTCGGCTGGCGTGGCATTCGTTTTACCCTGGATCATCCGGAAATTTTTTCTTCACAGATTCGCGCCATGCTCAAAGCCAGTATCGGACTGAATAACCTGCATATTCTGCTGCCGATGGTGACCAGTGTCAGCGAGGTCGAGGAAGCGCTCTATCTGCTGGAACGTGACCATGCGGCGATTCAAGAAGAAGAACAGGTCAAGGTAAATAAACCAAAACTCGGCATCATGGTGGAAGTGCCGAGTGTGCTTCATCAGATTGATGAATTTTCCGAACTGGTGGATTTCTTCTCGGTCGGCTCCAACGATCTGACCCAATATCTGTTGGCTGTGGATCGCAATAATCCACGGGTAGCCAATGTCTATTCACATTTACACCCTGCAGTACTGCGTGCCCTGACCCGTCTGGTGCAGGACTGTCATCGTAATGAAAAACCGGTCAGTATCTGCGGTGAAATGGCGGGCGATCCGCTGTCTGCAGTTTTGCTCATGGCCATGGGCTTTAATACCCTGTCGATGAGTTCCAGTAATATTTTGCGGGTACGTAAAACCATTTGTCATGTTCCGATGAGTGATGCACAAGAATTGCTGCAACATGTGTTAAAAATGGACAATCCGCTCATGGTAAAAAGCTGGTTAGAATATTATTTCAGAACCCATGGTTTAGGGGATATGGTGAAATCTGCATCACGTATGGTGAGTGCCTAATACGGGACTTTTTCCAGTCCCTCGACAGTGGTAGAGGTGGTTATGGAATTTCTGGTCATCCTGTTCATGATTGTTGCGGTGTTCTATGTGGTCATTCTTGCACCGGCCTTGGCTGCCCGCAAAGAAGCTCATAATTCCGGTTCATCTTATATACGCCCCGCCAGCAATCGAGCAATGAGCTATGCCGATCGGCCTAAAATGACTCCATTATTGGGCATTGAAATTTCGGCATCGCAACGGCGGCGTTTAGGCAGAGATGACCCCTCCGTCATTGCTGCCAGACTCTATCACCAACAAAAAGATCAATTTGCCAGTTTTCAGCAGGCCAGACCACAGCCTCATTCCCCTCACCACAAAGCACCAGTGCAAAGCAAACTCAATAAATTCTTTAATGACTTAATCGCGGATGAATCGACAACATCATCCCGGTATCCAAATCAATATTCGCAAACTCGTAACAACCGACCTGTCGCCCCGCTCTCTCCAGTTAAAACTAATCCTAAGCAGCCCCCACGTCGTCCCCAGCCACCTTACAGAACTTAAGCGGCCATTAAAAAAGGGCGATCTTCCATGGAATATCGCCCTTGTCTGTGCTTGTTGTAGCCACGTTTTGCATTTTTCTTTCGGTCTACAAAGACCTGGCTTTTGTTGACTTCATGCATGTGTTTTGCCACAAAATTGTGGATCACCACCTGCTCGGCTGTTTTTTTCTTGGCCATTTTACTCTCTATGTGATTTTGAGGAAGGAGTGAGATAATTATAGGGCCGACTGATTAATTTTCAAGCATATTTGCCAATGCTTTTTTAAAAATAAAGACCATCTGGATAGGATTTTCTGTATGCAAAAATGCGAGCTATAGCCAGAAAACACCCTTATTCCATTCATTATTTTTATGGGTTTCTTCAGACCAACAAAACTTAATTAAAAAACCATTTAAAATAAATCAGTTATAAAATTGTATTTTAAATGATACTTTTCACTTATTATTTTTATCCTTTGATAAAAACATATTATGGACTTAGATATTGTTATTTTCGTTTAATCCCATTCATTATTCGAGTTATTCAAAATATATAGAATTTGATATTGTCAGAGAGTGGAAAACCCGTTACTTTTTAAGAGTAACCATTTAATTTTCAATATTTTAAACTTTATTAACTTTAAAAATATTTTTTGAGTGAGCTCACTCAATTATATCTTGAATTCCGTTTTGTGCTGTAACACCCTTTATTTAAAGATATTGTAAATATAGTGAAACCTGATTTGATTAGCGTATATCTCAATATTTTATGAATACTAGATAAACGACACAAGATATTCAAAACTTGGAGAGGAAAGATGAGCCAAGATTTTAAAAAATGCCCTGTCACCCACCTGACCACTGAAGCTGGTGCGCCTGTGGTCGACAACCAGAACAGTATGACGGCAGGTGCGCGTGGACCTTTGCTTGCTCAGGATTTATGGCTGAATGAAAAACTGGCCAACTTTGTCCGTGAAGTGATTCCAGAGCGTCGTATGCATGCCAAAGGTTCAGGTGCTTTCGGTACCTTTACCGTGACCAATGATATTACCCAATATAGCCGCGCTAAAATTTTCTCTGAAGTCGGCAAAAAAACCGAAATGTTTGCGCGTTTCTCAACGGTGGCAGGTGAACGTGGCGCAGCCGATGCAGAACGTGATATTCGCGGTTTTGCCTTAAAATTCTATACTGAAGAAGGCAACTGGGATCTGGTCGGCAACAATACTCCGGTATTTTTCCTGCGGGATGCCCGCAAGTTCCCTGACCTGAATAAAGCAGTCAAACGTGACCCGAAAACCAACAAGCGCAGTGCCACCAATAACTGGGATTTCTGGACACTCTTGCCTGAAGCTCTGCATCAAGTGACTATTGTTATGTCGGATCGAGGGATCCCGACTGGTTACCGTCATATGCATGGTTTTGGCAGCCATACCTTTAGCTTTATCAATGCCAAGAATGAACGCTTCTGGGTGAAATTTCATATGCGTACCCAGCAAGGTATTCAAAACCTGACCGATGCTGAAGCTGCAGATTTGATTGCTAAAGATCGTGAAAGTAGTCAGACTGACCTATTTGATGCCATTGAGCGTGGTGAGTATCCAAAATGGAAAATGTACGTTCAGATCATGCCGGAACTGGAAGCTGAAACAGTGCCTTATCATCCATTTGACCTGACCAAAGTCTGGCCGAAAGGTGATTATCCACTGATTGAAGTCGGTGAATTTGAACTGAACCGCAATCCGGAAAACTATTTCCAGGATGTAGAACAAGCAGCCTTTGCACCAAGCAATCTTGTACCGGGTATCAGCTACTCACCGGACCGTATGTTACAGGCACGTTTAGTGAACTATGCTGATGCAGCGCGTTACCGTGTTGGCGTGAATCATTCACAGGTTCCGGTCAATGCTGCACGCTGTCCTGTACATTCGAATCGCCGTGATGGTCAGGGCCGTATGGATGGCAACTATGGTTCATTGCCACATTACGAGCCGAACAGTTTTAGCCAGTGGCAGGAACAACCGGAATTCAGAGAACCGCCACTGAAAATCACCGGTGATGCCGATTTCTGGGACTTCCGCGAAGATGACAATGACTACTTCAGTCAGCCCCGTGCCCTGTTCAACCTGATGAATGATCAGCAGAAACAGGCACTGTTTAATAACACGGCCGGAGCAATGGGTGATGCGCTAGATTTCATCAAATACCGTCACATCCGCAACTGTTATGCTTGCGATCCAGCTTATGGGCAAGGCGTTGCTAAGGCCCTAGGTATGACTGTAGCAGATGCCCAAGCTGCTCGTGAAACCGATCCAGCCAAAGGTTTGCCTAGCTTTCTCTAAGCCAGTTTAGACATGTACAAAAACCACCTTCGGGTGGTTTTTTATTGCGGCATCAAGCAGTATAGAAGCAAGCTGGCACAAAAAGAACTACAACAATGCATCCGAATATTGAAGACATCATTCAACAATACGACATCGTTTTATTTGATGCTGTTTGCGTGATCTGTAATGGCTGGGCACGGTTTTTGATTAAATACGATAAAAAGATTCAGTTTAAACTGGTTTCCGCCCAATCGCCTTTAGGTACGGCACTGCTCGAACATTATCAGATGTCTACTGAACATTACACCATCATGCTCGTCATTCAAGATGGCACACTCTATACCGAATCGACTGCATTACTGAAGGCGCTGCAGCATCTCGGTTTTCCCCTTAATTTAATGAGAGCAGGTTATTTGGTTCCGCGTTTTATCCGGGATTTTCTGTATCGTGTGGTCGCTTTAAATCGTTACAAGCTATTTGGTAAAACCGAGTATTGCCTGATTCCATTCAGCGAAAATAAACGCCATTTTCTGGAAGAAGCTGTTCGTGAATCCTAAACCTGTATTCCTACAACCACTGCGTACTATCCAGCTGACTTTGGTCATACTATGGCTCTATCAGGGACTCATTCCAAAAATTCTGTTCCAATCACCCGCTGAAATCACAATCTGGCAAAATATGGGTTTTGAGCTGGGACTGGCCAAAGTCTTGGTTGGACTTTCCGGAGGATGTGAAATGCTATTTGGCTTATGCTTTCTGAAATGGAACCGGTCCATACTCTTGCATAGGTTGAATATTATCGGACTTGCTGGATTACTACTGCTGATTGCATTCACAGCCCCGTTGCAACTTACTGCAGCATTCAATCCTGTGGTAATGAATACCGCCATGCTGATGCTTTCTGTAGTGGCCATTCAACTCATCCAAGAGGAACAACAGGAAGTACTTAAACAATAATCCGTTTGCCTTCCCGTATGCAGTAAAACGGATTAATCAATTTGGAAGAATGCTTGATGATCTCATGCAACTCATGTTCCGGCGCATCCCGGTCTTCATCCGTGAGCTGAAAAGTACGGTAATGAATCGCCAGTGAACATTTGGCCTGCAAGTCATGATGGGCATGAAAGGCATCTTCCGGATTCATATGGATCGCGCGCATCAGTTCACGCGGTTCATACGCTCCTATCGGGAGTAAGGCAATTCGCGGTGCACCCAGACGTTTACGAATTTCTTTAAAATGTGAGGCGTAGCCACTATCTCCGGCAAAAAAACAATGTTCCTTGCCATGTAATAAAGAAAATCCTCCCCAAAGTGCACAGTTCTGATCGCGCATGCCGCGCCCTGAGGCATGTTGAGCCGGCGTATAGACAATCCGGATCTCTTCAAAAAAGGCACTTTCCCACCAGTCCATTTCATGCACGGTATAATGTTCTGGCAAATACCAGGCATTACCCAGACCAGTATAAATAGGCATCTCAAAAGTGTTGTGCAGCCATTCCAGACTAGCCAGATCCATATGATCATAATGGTTATGGCTGAGCAGTACGGCATCAATCTGAGGTAATTCATCCAAGGCAATGCCAGCCGGAATGACCCGCTGCGGCCCTGTAGAAGCCGATGGACTGGCATATTCAGCCCAGACCGGGTCGGTCAGGAAATTATAGGGGCCGATCTGAATTAATGTGGTGGCGTGACCAATAAACCAGACTTGCCAGTCATCCAGAGCTGCATCTGGACGTTGCTGTGGCAATGCGCGCGGACGAGAAAAAAACTCGGCACGTTCCTCGTCAAGATTAACATTCCAGGTCTTGGATTTTCGGGTAATGAGCCATTTATATAAATCAAAGCGACCGCGCGATAGAGATGCATGCTCAAGATTACGAAACTGTTTTCCGTCGAAATGATCTGAATGCAGATACTCAAACACTGGCTTAGACCAGAGATGTTTCCAACTGGATTCCGTGATTAACTGGAATTTTTTAGTTTTGAGAAGATCTTGCATAAACATCCACTATTTATTATTCGCTATATGCAAGACAACAACCTCTTGAAATGGTCAAGCGGTGCATCTTTTAATGAGCATACAAACTAAAAACAGGCACACTGCAACATAGTATGAAATCCGTCACAGAAAATCATGTATGTTTTTGTTATTTTTAGCAAAAAAATGGCATTTCATTGGCCTTATGGCTGGCTGAAGTCTTGGATTATCTAGAAAAATATTGCTCTTGTCCTGCTGTCTAAAAATACAAAATGATACTCAATATTTATAAGCCTATACTGACAAAAGCATGTCTGCCCATTGATGATTTTATGATGAAATTCGCCATACCTCAGTATCATCACATCAATTGTGCGAGAAAGGCAAGTTGAGATCAAAATACCAACCTCAAGCGTTTTTTAGATCTTTATACACGACCTTGAGTTCGTTCCAGCCATACGGCCTTGGTTTGGGGTTTCACAAATAAAGCAATAATTTCTGGGTGCAGCTGTTTAATCTGCGCTTCGATCCGGTTGACACAGGCTTCAATTTCATCAGAAGTTAAATCATCTTTAAATTCCAGACTCAATGATGCAATGACTTGCTGAGCGCCCATCTGCTCAGTCAATACCCCATTAGCACTAAAAACTGCCGCATCCTGTTGAGCAATGTTCAATACATCTTCACGCAGTTTTGGATCTGCCGTTTCACCCAGTAACAAACCTTTGGTTTCACGTGCCAGAAACCAGGCAGAAACCGCCAGAACAATACCAATTAAAATCGATGCGGCACCGTCCAATTCAGGAATATTCAGTTGATGCGCCAGAAAGATACCGACCAGAGCAATCACCAAGCCGACCAGGGCGGCAGTATCTTCAAATAACACGGTAAAGGTCGTTGGATCTTTACTGTGTCGAAAGGCTTCAAAATATCCCAGATTTCCCTTTTGTTTACGAAAGGTTTTTAAAGCCACTGACCATGAAAATCCTTCAAAAAGAATCGCCAGACCCAGCACAATATAATTGATCAATGGATCCTGCATGACTTCAGGCTGAAGAATATGCTGTATCCCTTGATAGATGGACACAATCGCACCCAGGGCAAAAACCATCAGTGCCACAATAAAGGCCCAAAAATACAGTTCACGCCCATAACCAAAAGGATGTTTGGCATTTGCCGGTTTTTCTGATTTTTTCATGCCATATAACAGTAAAATTTCATTCAAGGTATCTACTACGGAATGAATTGCCTCACTGAACATGGCAGAACTATTGGTTATATAGGACGCAACAAATTTCACCAGCGCAATCGCCAGATTACCAAACAGGGCTGCATAGACTACGATTTTATTGGATTCAGACATCCTGACACTGTCCTAAATAAGCTTGTGCAAGCTTGAATGATTTATGTATCAAAATCTTAATCATTTATTTTTGAAAGTTGTTTTACAAATTGTTGCTTAGTCGTGATCTCTCACGTTGTTGAATCACTTTACTCTCCACTAAAATAATAAAAGGGCTTTCGCCCTTTTGGTTTTTACAGTTTTAATGCTTGGAAAAATACTGCTCGCGCCACTCTTTCCAGAAATACATGATGATCCCGAACATCACCACAGCAATTCCCGCAAAAGCATGACTGCTGATAATTTCATGATTTAAGGTTGCTCCCAATACCAGAGCGATCACCGGCGTCATCACATTACTCAATGAGACGGTCGAAGCATTTAGATGGCGAATCAACCAGAAATAACACAGCATTGCCACAATCGAGGACATGATCATGGTAAATACAAAACCGATCATGGCCTGTGTGCTAGGTAACTGAGTCGGGATATGTTGCCAGATAAATGGCACTAAAATGAGTGAACCCGCTGCGGAGACCAGCAATGACCCCGTCGCTTGCGACATCGGACTCAAAGGTGCGCTAATCTGTTTAACCCAGAAGATTGAGCTGATATAAGACACCATACTGATCAGCATCAGTACCACACCCCAAGGATTGATCTTACTGTCTGCCGAGTCGGCAAAAACAAAACACAAACCGGCGACGGCCACTGCCATGCCGAGCCATTGCAACCAGACCAGTTTATGGGTTTTTAAAATCACATGACCGATTAAACCGGCGATCAGCGGTGAAAAACCAAAAATTAGTGCCATCAACCCTGAAGTCAGATAATTGGCCGCCAGATAAATAAAAAGCTGCGCGCCGATTAAATTCAAACTGCCTGCCAGATAACTTTTTATTGAAGTACGGTCAAAAGGCAGCGGGTCGCGCATGATTTTCAACAGGAACAACGCAATAATCGAGGCACCAAAATAGCGAATGATCAGCACCCACATCGGGTGAATCTCGGCCACGCTCCAGACAATCGCCAGTGGCGTTGCCGCCCAGATCAGCACCAATAAAGCGTAAATACTTGCCGTGACCGGCAATGATGATTTCATATCATCCTCAAATCTGATTATTCTAAATAGTAAACCTGAAACCTGTTATTTAGATCTGTAGATACTATCGTGACTAGTGGTATAGATAAGACTAAAAATAGAGTCCACCCATCATCAACTACATGGGAGGGCGACATGGATGTCGCCAGATCGTTTGGGGTACAAGGATGTATCCTCAAACGATCAAAAGATTTTTGTTACTTTGTGCCATGTATGGCTCATCTCTTAAAAGTAAAACTTACCTACACGAAAACATTTCTAAATCTCAAAGCCCATTGCGGTCATGACTATAAAGCTAAAACCATAAAAAAACAGACCTATGCAAAACATAGGTCTGTCCAGAAATATCTCAATACAACTTAAGCAATTTTGCGTAAGTCTTGCGCGATATCCAAGTGTTTTTCAACATCAAACGCCGTATTTTTGCTGATCATTTTTTTCAAATGACGCATTTCTTTGGCTGCATTTACGGTAATCCCGCCAACGATCTGACCATCAGTCACGCCATACATCACGAATGAATTGTCTGCACCTTTGGCTGCATCCATTTCACCACGGATATGCCATTCAGCTGCGGCCATATCACCAACAAACTGGAAGTTGATATTCAGCTGATCAGTCCAGAACCAGGCCGGATTGGCTTTCGGATGTTCCACACCCATCACGTGACGCGCGAAGATGCCTGCTTGCAGGTTAGCATTTTCCCAGGTTTCAACGCGGCGGTGATTGCCACAGTCACGTAACTGAGTCGCAACATCGCCTGCTGCATAAATATCAGCATTTGAAGTCTGGCAGTGTTCATTCACCTTGATCGCAACATCAACGTCCAAACCTGCATCTACGGCAAGCTGTGCATTTGGCACGATCCCGATTCCGTAAACTACAGCATCGGCACGCAGTTCTTCACCGCCTTCCAGCGTTACCACGACTTCTTCACCGTCTAAACGGCAATCTGCAATCTTGGTTTCAAGACGCACATCAACCTGGTTTTGACGATGCTGTTCCAGCAGGAATTCGCTCAGGATTTGTGGTGAACAACGACCCATGACCATTGGGCCCATTTCGATCACAGTGACCTGACAGTCTTTGTAACGTGCAGATGATGCAAGCTCAAGACCAATCACGCCACCACCGATCAGGATGATACGGCGACCGGCTTGAAGTACAGGCACCAGCGCTTGTGAATCTTCCAGGTTACGCAGGGTATAGACGTGTTTGCCCAAAGCATCGAAATTAGGCAAACGGCGCGCTGCACCACCTGTTGCAAGCAAGAGTTTGTCGTAAGCAACAACATCACCGTTGAGAAGTTCAACCGTTTTCGCTTCGGCATTGATTTTTGCCACGCCATTCCCACGAATCGTTTCCACGCCTAAATCTGCCAGTTTCTGTTCTGACAGGATTTCGATCTTGGTGTCTTCAGGTTTTAGAATCACATCTTTAGACAACGGTGGACGCTCATAAGGAAGATGGCTTTCATCACCAATTAGGGTAATTTTGCCTTCATACTTGTTGCCACGAAGTTCTAAAATTGCACTCGCACCTGCCTGGCCAGCACCCACGATCACGATGTTGTTTACGTTGCTCATTTTCTTAACCTTTTAACTCTGCAGATACGATACCGAAACCGGCAATCCATTCGCTGATATCTTCATAGCAATGCGTGGTCATTTCATACTCACCCATTTCGCTCAAGGCAGCGAAGGCAGCCATCCAAGAACGGACTTCCTGACCACCACGACCACCATCACGGCGGATTTCAGCTTCAGTCATCGCTTCTAATGTTGCAAAATCAGCATTCTTAAAGGTTTCCAGCAGTGCAATATCCCATTCAGGACTGAGCGGAACTGCAACCGAGGTATCCCCTGCTGCCAGCTTTTGACCTACTGCAATAATTTTGGATTGACGTGCATGACGTGCTTCAGGCGTTGGATAACGACCTGCGATCAGGAACTCTTCCACTTCTGGTGGTACTGCACCCATTTGCGGAGTCGGTGGATCATGTGACAGACCACCGGTACCTAAAACAAGCACACGCTCGTTTTCAAGGTTTAAAGATTTGATGTATTGACCCACAGCACGGCCCAAAGCGATGGTACGCTTGGTGGTTGGCATCGGTGCTGCAGCGCCATTAATAAAAATTGGAATCGTTGGATAACGGTCAAGTTTGCCCTCACACAGGAAATGTAAGGGCTGAGTCACGCCATGGTCGGCCTGCATACGATATGAGTAGGCAACATCCACGCCTTCATCCAGTACACGTCGAACCAGCTCCAATGCCTTGTCTTCAGGTACATCAATATGATCATTGTCCTTGCCATAATCCCAGTCACCTGCAGCTTTGGCACGAATGCCGACGCAGAAACTTGGCATCAGGTCATAGAAGAAACCATTAAAATGATCTGGACCAAAGGTGATGATCAGAGTGGGGTCGTAAGCTTTTACTTCAGCAGAGAGTTTTTCAAAAGCAGCACGAACTTTTTGCTCTTTTGATTGATCTTGAGGTGAAGCAAATTCCATTAAAGGACTGTGCGATGCACAAATAAGTTTAACGGCCATGAGAGACTCCTAGAAGGAAAGCAGCCCTGAGAGAAGAGGCTGCCGGTAAGTCCATTTGAATGAGACTAGATGTTTATTCGTCAAAGAAACCTGCACGTGGCTGACGTAGGCCACGAATACCCAGACCGCATTCGGCGTTAATTAAAACGCCAGTCAAAGGACGGTTGTTTTGACGAGATGCCAACAGCACGTATGAACCGGTCATATCTTCCGGTTCAGGCAAGAAATTCAGTGGCATGCCACGTGCAATTTTCTCAGGATCACGTGCATCGAGCAGGCCCACATTTTCCTGACCGAGCGATGCCGCGCCTTTGATATTCACATTCATACCTGACGGTGCAACAGCGTTCACTCGTACTTTAGGCGCAAGCTCGTAAGCCAGTTCTTTCATAATCCCGACACCTGCATGCTTAGATGCAGTATATACAGGGCCTCCGCCAGCGGAGTACAGTGCCGAATTAGACAAAGTAAATATGATAGAACCTTCAGAAGCGATCAATGCATCCAGTGCAGCCTTCGCACCGAGGATCAGAGATTTGGTATTAATGCCCATAATCTCGTCAAAGGCTTTTTCCAGCTGCTCACCAGAGGTATTGACGATATCGGCATAGTGATCCCAAATACCGGCATTACCAACGAAACAATCGAGTTTACCGAAACGTTCCACAGTGGCTTGAACTGCACGAACGTTATCTGCATAGCTGGCTACATCACCTTCGATCGCAAGAACTTTTCCACCGAAGTGTTCATTTAATGCATCTACTTTAGCTTTTGAACGTTGAAGAACGGCCACTTGTGCGCCCTCTTCCAGGAAACGTTCTACCAGTGCCCAACCGAGACCTGAACCACCACCAGTGATCAGTGCAACTTCGCCTTGTAGCCAACCCATGATTACTCTCCTGCCATCTCTACGTATAACGCACCATCTTCAACAATCACTGGGAATGTTTTGATTGGATCAGTTGCAGGTAGACACAATGCTTCACCTGTTTTTAAACAGAAACGTGCTGAATGCAATGGACATTCCACAGTACCGTCATCTTCAAGGTAACCTTCAGACATTGACGCATTACCATGACTGCATTTATCGTTCATAGCGAAGAATTCACCGCCATTGTTAAATACAGCAAGCGCTTCGATACCGTTTACGCCGCAATCCACTTTTAACGCTTCGCCTTCGTCTAATTCGTCAACTTGGCAAACAAAAATCTTATTCATTAGAAGAATACACTCAGGTTATGTGAGTTATAGGTAACTTGGTCAAGCGTGATCTTACGGTTGAAGATCTGGAAGCCCAGGCCGCCTTCAACTTTGCGGATCTTGTCATGACGTTTACCACAGTAAATCGTAACGTCTTTCTCTTTCTGGGTACGGTACAGTAGGTATGTCACGTACACATCGTATTCGCCTTCAACTTCAGTTGGCTCAACAATCACGTTGCTCACCATGTGAGTGGTACGTGATGGAGGCTCTTCAGCCCAAGCCATACCAGTTTCTAGACGTGCAACACGACGTTCCAGAAGATCTTTCGTATCGTTGAATACCCAGGTAGTAGGTGGTTCAACTGAACGACGACGGTCACGCGTTTGAGCGTTTGGTGTAGTACGTAGCGTGTAAGAAATATCTTCAGCTAGCGTGTCTAACCATTCGCGGAATTTCCAGTCATCAAGAAGCTTGGCTTCTTGATACAGGAACTGACTAATTTGGTGATGAAGTTCTAAACTGATTTGACTCATTTCATAAGCTCCTTCTCATATTCGTCAGCCGCAGCTTCAACGTCTTCCCATTTTTCATGAATCAATAAATCTGCCCAACGGCGGTACATACCACGTGCTGCAGTTTCAGAGAAAATATAGTTAGTGATACCCGGGATACCATCTTCACGTACTTTCTCGTTACCTTTACCCATTTCCATAATGAGTTTGTTTTGACGCGCTTTGTAACCACGTAAAACTTTTTGGATTTCGATCCAGTTTTCAGAGTCATCTTGCTCCAGGAAGCCTGCAGGACCGAAGGCACGAGTTGCAGAACGTTCAAATGCTGCTTGTACATCTTCTGGTGCGTCCGCATCACAGATACAGAATGCCCAAACTTCAGTTTTGTTTGGACCACGTGGGTGCCATACACGAAGAGTCGCAGTACCGTTCAACCAAGACAATGTAGGGAACATGGTGTTGTGACCCGCTAAACGAAGCGCACGAGTTTCACCTAGGCGTTCTTTCACTTCTTCGTAAGTTTCGCGGAAGTAGTTCGCTACTTCACCGTCAACCCATACGTTTGCATCTGGTTTCTCTGTGAAGAAGAAGCCTGAACCGTGACCACGTGAACCGTATTGGATCGCGTCTTTCGCAGTTTCCCAAACTGGACGAGCAGTTTGTGCAGCACCTAATTTCTTAGAAGATTCGTCGTCTGGTTTTGCACCAAGTACCTGAATTGCAGATGCGTGAGAGAACAACGCGTGGTATTGGTCAGATGCGAACTGTTCGGCTGCAAATTTCCAGTTACACTCGATTTCCCATTTGTGTACACCACCCACGATCACAGTACCGCCTTCACGACGATCGACAACACCGTCCAGGTACCAAGCGATATCGCCCATGTATTCTTCTAGATCTGGAGTCGTTTCATCCCAGCATCCGAAGATCAGGCCTTTGTATGATTTAACACGGTTAACTTCTACCAGACCCCATTGCTCTTTACATGCACCATGTGGGTAAGCACGATCTTCAAGCGGGATGTCTTTTAGAGAACCATCAATACCGTATGACCAGCCGTGGTATGGGCAAGTGAACGCACGTGTATTACCACAGTCTGCGAAGCTTACGCGCATAGAACGGTGACGGCATTGGTTTAAGAATGCTTTGATTGAGCCATCTTTTTGGCGTGCCACGATGATTGGATCTTCACCCATGTAGGTATTGAAGAAATCGCCAGCCTTAGGAATTTGGCTTTCATGGCAAAGGAATAACCATGTACGACCGAAGACACGTTCAAGTTCTAATTCGTAAATGTCAGGATCTGTATAGATAGATGGCGTGATACGTCCATTTTGTGCATCGACTAAAGCGTCGATTTCGCGCACATCAATTTTTCCACTCATGAAAAGCTCTCCTGTGACCAGTTATGGCACAAAGTAATAGACTCAACTTTTCAACGATGATGGATTTTAGGGCGGTTTTGGGGAAATATTTTTTTTGTTTCAATTAATAGTTTTAAGCAATTATTCTAGGCGTGTATTTTTATATTAAAACACTAATCAATCCCTCCAAAGCATTTACTTTCTAAATGACAAAATAATCTTCACGACATAGTTGTTTATAGATTATACTCTTCTGAAATTATAGTAAGACATTTTTTGGATTACTCTTTGGGTTGATGACATGGAATTACGACACCTTCGCTACTTTATCACCGTTGCTGAAGAGCTCAATTTTAGTAAGGCAGCACTTAAACTTTATACGGCTCAACCCTCACTTAGCCAGCAAATCAAAGACCTGGAAGAAGATGTCGGGGTAAAGCTACTCAACCGGACCAAACGTAAAGTAGAGCTGACCGAAGAAGGCGCCGTATTCCTGGAACAGGCTCGTCTCACCCTTGCACAGGCAGATAAAGCCGTTGCCATGGCACGTCAGGTGTCACAGGCCAAACAGCAAATGCTCCGTATCGGTTTTGTACCGGTGGCCGAGATGAAAATCTTCCCCTATATCTTGCCAAATCTACGTGTACAGAACCCGGATTTAAAAATTGAACTGCTCAGCCTGAACAACAATGAGCAGATGCGTTTGTTAAAAAAAGGCGATCTGGATCTGACATTTACCCGTCATAATTTCAATAGTGATGAAATTGAAAGCCAGTTCGTGATTCGTGAACCGCTGATTTTTCTCCTGCCTAAAGATCACCCCTTAGCAAAATACGAAAGAATTCCTTTTAAAGCATTGAATGGTATTGATTTTATTATTCCATCAGCAGAGCAGTCATTGACCCTGAACCAGGCAATTCTGGACTTTGCCAAAGCCCACGGTATTGAATTCAATATTGTGCAAAAGGCCGATAATATTTTATTTAATATCAACTCGATCGGAATGGGCTTGGGCTGTACCATTTTGCCTGGATATATTGCACCACTGACCATGGATAATACCGTGATTCGTCCGCTGGACGTGGAATTGCCCTATTTAGACCTGTATGTCAGCTACCATAAAAACAACAAATCCTATGCCGTCAGCAAATTTCTTGAACTCTTGACCCGTGTGTTCTATCTGGATATTAACCGTAGCGAACAAAATTAATCCTATTTCTTCCCTGCATTAGGCATATGCCATTCAACTTATGATAGGCATGTGCTTTTTTTGTTTTATTATTTTATGCTTAAGAATCCATTTTTAATTCTATTTTATAATAAATAATCTATTTCTGGCGCTTAAATTTGTCACTTGCCCTTGACCCAAATTGTGTATTTTTAGCTCTAAATGTACTGCATTTACCACTTAAGTCTAATAAAGTTTCATTCGGATTTTTCTCAGTTTAAATAGCTCAAACCTATAAAAATTATTAGATTTTTATATTTATTCAAATAAATGAGAATCAAACTCACTTAGGTGCGCTACCTTAAATATTTCCGATATAAAAAAGGATGACCAAAGCCATCCTTTTTTAAAACTGTATCAAACTTATTTTACGCCGTGAACAGCCAGGTAGTTTTTGATCACAGTGTTGAACTCATCTGCTTTTTCAACTTGAGACCAGTGACCGCATTGGCTGAAGATATGTGCATCAGCATTTGGCACGATGTTCAGGATGTCCCAAGTACGAGAAACCGGAATCACCACGTCTTGCGTACCATGAATCAATAGTACAGGCACAGTAATGTCTTTCATTTTTTCGAAGTCTAATGGGAATTCGAAACGGTCACGGTCACGTGCGCCAACCACATCCATTAAACGATTTGATGCATAGTCATTTGCAGCAGAAGCAAAACGTACTTTTACCAGTTCATCAGTAATCAGGTCTTTGTTTACGACAAACATAGAAAGGGTTTTCTTGATTCCTTCTTCTGTAAGAACTGGGTTTGCGTGAGCTTTAAGTGCAGCTGTCTGTTTCGCACCGCCCGTACCCATAGACACGATACCCAAAATGCGATCTGGATAATCCAATGCCATCTGGAATGCTAACCAGCCACCCAGAGAGTTACCCACCAACCAGGTTTTTTCGATACCCAAAGCGTCTAGCGTACGAATCGCATGATCTACCCAGGCACGGATACCATATTCAGTACCCGGCGCAACCACAGTTTGGCCATAACCAACGGTATCAATCGCGATACAACGCGCTTGCTCACCAATTTGTGGCAGGTTTAACCACCAGTTTGCCGCGGCCGATACACCTGTACCTGAACCGTGTAAAAATAGAATAGGCGTACCTTCACCAATTTCGTGGTAATGGGTCAACTCGCCTTCAGCGGTTTCAATCCATTTGTCTTCTAAGCCAAAGAATGGATCTGTTTGATAGTCAGGGATTTGAACAGTGCTCATATTGCTTCCTCTTACAGTCTTTCGCTTGCGTGTCCCTCTATTTTCAAGAATTCGACGTCAAGTTGACTCATTAAAATGACTTGTGTACACCCTTATATTAACCGCTCAACCGCAGCAAACTGATACAAAATTACGATTGCACCCTACAAAATATATATAATTTAAGTGTTTGTTTTATATATTTTTTATAAATTAAACCCTACATAAACTAAGGTTTTAACTGCATTCTTAAACCAAAAAGCAGCCAGAAGACTGACTGCTTTTAAAATATAGGGGTATTAGAATTTATGGGTATAAGTGGTGGCGACACGGTATTCTTGCAGGTCTGGTTTTGCTGGATTGGCAAAATTCACATCAATATACATCGCCTGTACACCCAAACCTTTTAATTTACCTTCTGGCACAGTGTAGTTCACGATGGCATTCACTTCATCCGTATTGAAGTTCTGACCTTGATACGCCCCAGTACCTTTCTGATCATAACCTTTGAAATATACTGCTGTTGCGTTTAGGCCTTTTGCACCCATTTCAGAGAAGTCATAGCCATAAGAAACACTCCATGACTTTTCTTCTGGTGCGGTAAAGGTCGCTACCCCCCAGTTCGCCAGATAAGGCTGTGGCACCCAGCCACCCAATGTCGGGAATGCACTATCACCAAACATTTGCTGGTAACCCACACCTACGCTATGTGCACCATGATTCACTTTTGCAGCGACAGATAATGCCTGGTTATCGATCTCACCATACAGCTTGTCACCTGACTCCGAGTTATCGAAGTAACGGATGTGGCTATCTAATTTGGTTTTTTCACCGAGCGCAGTTTTGTAATTCACACCCAGATAATGCTGTTGGTAAATGTCTTGAACATCGGCATACCAGTAGCTCGCCCCTACTTCTTTAGTAAGCTGGTGGTCTACACCCGCAATCCACATGCCATCAGCTTCAGCACCCGTATCATAGAAACTTGGTGGAGCAAATTTAGTTAAGTCACGGAACTGGTTGTCATAACGGTTGTTAATACCATCAATATACGCCAGAGTTAACTTGGTATCCTTAAGGTCTTTAGACTCTAACCAAGCGCCACTATAAGTCGTTAATAACTGACGGGATGGATCGAATACCAAGACTGGAGATACAGGCAATAACTCGCCGACTTTCAGCTCAGTTTGTGACACTTTGGCTTTTAAGGTCGCGCCGACTTTACCGAAATGATCTTTTGATTCTTTGCCATCGTGCGGTAAAACCCAGTCCGGATTTTTATCATGGCCGTTGAGTTTGACTGCATGTTGCACCAGTACATCAGCACCAACCTGCACACCACCACCGATATCGTGATAACCGGACTTGGCATCCAGAGTCACCCCTTGTGACCAAGAACCCCAGTTACGTGATGAATAGTCATCTTGATACTGACGGTCTAGATAAAAGTTTTTAAATTTGAGTTGAAAATTGCTGTCGTCAATAAAGTCTGCATTCGTTGCAGTTGTCCCTAAAGTTGCTGTCGCAGCAAGCATTGCAATCCATAAATTGTGACGACGCATGATGAGTTCCCCATTCAGCTGATAAAATCCATGCAGCCATCATGCGCAAGTCGGTTTAAATAAAAAATCCGACCACAGTATTAAACTTTTGCTCTTTTAGCTATTCATATTCCAAGCCCAGATTTAAGCGATCAATCTCTTAGATTTTAAACCGATTAAAGAAAATAAAAATTTGACCGGATATTTAATTTATTTTTTTGTTTTCTCTATTAATAAGCGCAATTTTTTTTAAAATATTGAGCCACTATTTTTTATTTATCGTTTTTATGTTTAAGGAAAAAATTAAACTAAAATAATCTTCACATAACACTATAACTAAAATATCTGAGATCAGAGTTTTATTATATTATTAAATCTACTTCATAATAAAAAAGCATCCGAATCGGATGCTTTTTTATTGGACTTATTTTAATACCACGGCATTAAAAATTAAGCTTGTAACTCACGAGCTTTAGACATGGTTAATGCCAAGTCTTCAATCATGTCTTCCTGACCACCTACCGTACCACGGCGACCAAGTTCCATCAGGATTTCACGCGCAGATACGCCATATTTCGCTTCAGCACGTTTAGCAAATAACAGGAATGAAGAGTAAACACCCGCATAACCTAAAGTAGCCGCATCACGGTCTGCACGAATTGGGTTGTGCATCATTGGAATCACTAGATCTTCAGCAACATCTTGTACTTTGAACAAGTCAACGCCAGTGTCCATACCCATACGGTTTGCCACAGCGATAAACAGTTCAAGTGGCGTATTACCTGCGCCAGCACCCAAACCTGCAGATGCCAAGTCAACACGTACTGCACCTGCTTGAACAGCAGCAACAGTATTCGATACACCCATACCTAAGTTGTGGTGACCGTGGAAACCAAGCTCAATGCTTGGGTCCAAGTGTTGACGTAAGTGACCTACGCGATCAATAACGTCTTGAGGAAGCATATAACCTGCTGAATCTGTCACATAGATACAGTTTGCACCGTAAGACACCATCTTGTTTGCTTCTTCAAGCAATTTTTCAGGTGTTGCCATGTGCGCAAGCATCAAGAAGCCCACAGTGTCCATGTCTAGTTTACGTGCAGCGGTGATGTGCTGTTCAGAACAATCCGCTTCAGTACAATGCGTCGCCACACGAATAGTAGAAACACCAATTTCATGTGCCATTTTCAAATGGTCAACCGTACCGATACCAGGAAGAAGCAATGCAGAAATTTTTGCATTTTTCATACGTGGCACAACAGCAGACAAATATTCTTCATCTGTTGCAGCAGCAAAACCGTAGTTCACTGATGAACCGCCCAGGCCGTCACCGTGCGTTACTTCAATTAAAGGTACGCCTGCATCATCAAGTGCGGTTGAAATTGCAATCATTTGCTCAACAGTCGTTTGATGGCGCTGCGGGTGCATACCATCACGCAAAGTCATATCATGAACAATAATCTTAGACATTTTGGTATTCCTTTAAGCTTCAGCGATGTTGAACACGTGTTCTGCGAACATTTCTGCAGTACGTGCAGCTGCTGCAGTCATAATATCCAGGTTGCCTGCGTATTTCGGCAGGAAGTCACCCAGACCTTCAACTTCCAAGTAAATTGATACACGGTTGCCATCAAATACAGGACCATTTACAAGCTTGTAACCTGGTACGTATTTTTGAACTTCCTTGATCATGGCATGTACAGATTCAGTGATCGCTGCCTGATCCGGCTCACCTTCTACTAGACAGTGAACAGTATCACGCATCATTAGAGGTGGCTCAGCCGGGTTAATGATGATGATCGCTTTACCTTGTTTCGCGCCGCCGACTTTCTCAATGGCACCTGCAGTAGTACGTGTGAATTCATCAATGTTTTTACGCGTTCCCGGACCAACCGACTTAGTCGATACAGTTGCAATGATTTCGCCGTATTCAACAGGTTGAACGCGAGAAACCGCAGCCACCATCGGAATCGTTGCCTGACCGCCACATGTCACCATGTTCACGTTTGGTACTTCGCCCGCTTGTAGTAATGCTTCAAGGTTGACTGGTGGTACACAAAATGGACCAATCGCAGCAGGCGTTAAGTCGATCATGAGCACGCCAAGTTCATTCAGCTTGCGGCTGTTTTCAGCATGGACATAGGCAGAAGTTGCGTCGAATGCAATTTTGATGTCATCAGCAATCACATGAGGAAGAAGACCATCAACGCCTTCAGCTGTGGTTTTTAAACCCATTTTCGCAGCACGCGCCAAACCTTCAGAAGTCGGGTCAATCCCCACCATCCAAACAGGTTCTAACCATTCGCTACGTTGTAATTTATAAAGCAAATCAGTACCAATATTCCCTGGACCGATCATTGCACATTTAATCTTTTTCATGAATGTACTCTCTTGGAATCTTGATTATTCAGCAGCGAATGCAGCGGTTACTGAACCAAAGCCTTCAATTTCAACCTTGAATTCATCACCTGGTTGAGCCACAACCATTGGACCTAAGGCACCCGTCAAGATGATGTCGCCTTTTAACAGCGGACGACCACGGCGTACCATTTCATCTGCCAGCCAAACAGCAGCATTCAATGGGTTTGCCAGACATGCTTTACTCACGCCTTGAGAAACGACTTCCTCACCGCGTGTCATCACCATCTTGCAGTTCACAAGATCAAGATTTTCTAATTTAACCGGCTGAGAACCTAAGACAAATGCAGCAGAAGATGCGTTATCCGCCACAGTATCAATCAGGCTAATTTTCCAGTTTTCGATACGGCTATCGACCACTTCAATTGCAGGCAATGCATAATCAGTTGCGCTGATAATGTCTGCATACGTGTGTTTTTCTTTGGTTAAATCCTGGTTAATCACCAATGCGATTTCTGCTTCAACTTTCGGCTGAATCAGAAGGCCAGCTGGAATTGCTTCACCATCGCCATAGGCCATGTCGGCAAATAACATACCGAAATCCGGCTGATCTACACCCAGTTGCGCTTGAACGACTTTAGACGTCAAACCAATTTTACGACCTACCAGACGGCGACCTTCAGACAAAGCACGCTCGGTATTCACTTCCTGAACGGCATAGGCGATATCTACGTCAGCACTTTCACCGCCAAGTTCCGGGCGAATCGGTGCAATCGCAGTTTGTGATAATTCAGCGCTACGAAGTGCTTGTGCAACTGATTCAACAACAGCAGAATTCGACATCAATGTTTCCTTAAACTGCAAAAATTAGGCTTATGCCGGGATCTAAGAGGGACAGAAAATATGGACATGATCAGGCTGATCATCTGCATGGACTGCCTTTCTCAGAGCGAGCATAGGAATAAACAGTTTTAGGATGGGAAAAATCCGGCGTTTGTGCCAATAGTTATTTTATTTTTTGCTATAGCTATTATCTATAAGAATAATTTATAAAAAATCAAATAAATCAAAATCTTATTATTCAAAACACATCGTTATTTAGCAAAATAACTGCCATAATATGACCGAATAAAATCAGTACAATTACGACTTTAGACTAAAAGATAAGAACCAGTGCTTAAATCTGCAGCATTCCCCAGCCAATTTAAACCGGGGAACTGCTTGTTTTTCATTACAACCAAGATACTGGATTAAACTGCTTGTTTCCATTGGACTTTAGCCAACAAAGCGCTATGCAAAGCAGCCACATCATCCACGATACAGACTGGATTAAATTGTGCTAAAAGTTCAGGTTCATGCACACCATAACTTACCCCAACGCTTGGCATGGCAATATTTTGCGCCATTTCCAGATCATAAGACGTATCACCGACCATAATCGCATGTTCAGCCTGCACACCGGTTTCCGCCAGAATTTCTTCTAACATGAGTGGATGAGGTTTAGAATGGGTTTCGCTGGCTGCGCGCGTACTCACAAACAGCTCTTCACTGTTCGTCTGTTTTAATACACGATCCAGACCTTTACGGCTTTTCCCTGTGGCTACTGCCAGCTTCACGCCTTGCTGCTGTAAATCTGCGAGCATGTGCGCTACGCCTTCAAACCAGGAATCTCCTGATGAGTTGGCAACATAATGATCGGAATAAGCCTGCAAAATATCCGTATGTAATTCTGGTACTGTCGGGAATAAACGCTGTGCAACTTCAGGTAAACCCAGTCCAATAATACTTTTCGCATCTGCATCCGTTAACGGCTGCTGAAATTGCTGTGCGGCAAACTGCAAACTCGCTACGATTTGACCGACTGAATCAAATAAAGTGCCATCCCAATCGAAAATGACCAATTTTACAGGTGAGTTCATAAAAGATTTCCTAGATTTGATTCAGTCTTGAAGCCCTCTCCTACAAGGAGAAGGAATTTTTCATTCTTAAGCAAATGACTTTAATAAAAGAACCAATAAAGTCGAATTATCAATGAAGTTTTAATTCAACATTACTATTTAATAAGTAACGTTCCCTCTCCTGAACGAGTTTAAAGCACTGCTTTAAACGACGTGCAAGAAGGAGACTTGCTCAGCAGTGCTGCTTAGGGAGAGGATTCTTTCGAAATTTAATCTCCCCTAGCCCTCTTTAAGAAATAGGGGAATTCCCTCCTTTTTCAAAGGAGGGTGAGGGTGGATTAAATTTATTAAAAGAAAAAATAAGTCCTTATTGGGCAGCCGGTTTATCCGCTTTCTGCGCTCTTAACTGCGCCACCAGACTCTGCATATCTTCTGGCAATGGTGCTTCAATTGCTGGATAGCCCGGAATGTCCAGACGCATTGCATGTAAACACAAACGGCGTGGTTTTGGCCCACGATATTCTGTTTCATGACCATACTTTTCATCGCCTACTAGCGGATGACCAATACTCAAACCATGAACACGAATCTGATGGGTACGACCAGAAAGCGGAGATGCATACACCAGTGTGGCATGCATAAAACGTTCCTGCACATTCCACTGGGTTTTAGACTCTTTACCTTCTTTCGGGGACACGCAGACACGACGTTCACCATTGGCCAGCTCGTAACGATGTAAAGGTGCATCAATCAGCTGTTTATCCAGACTGACCTGCCCTTTTACTACAGCGGCATAGGTTTTTTTGATTTTATGTTCACGCAACATATCTTGTAATGTTTTCAACACGCTACGCTTTTTGGAAATCATCACCAGACCGGAAGTATCACGGTCAATCCGGTGAATCAGTTCCAGATACTTTTTACCGGTTGCGGCACGCAAGCCCTCAATCAGGCCATAGGCCACACCGCTACCACCATGCACAGCAATCCCGGAAGGTTTATTCACGACCATCAAACCTTCATCTTCATAAATCACACGGGCCAATAAGCCTTGTGCCACTTTGTCAGAAACAGGTGCAGCAGATTCATCTTTTTGTTCATAGCGAATCGGCGCAACGCGAATCTGGTCACCGATTGCGAGTTTGGTTTCTGCTTTAATGCGTTTTTTATTAACGCGAACCTGGCCTTCACGAATCAGACGATAGATACGGCTTTTTGGCACACCTTTCAGACGACTAAACAGGAAATTATCGATGCGTTGTCCATCTTGATGTTCATCCACTTCAAACCAAGTGACGTTTTGCCATTGTTGCGTAGAATTCATACAGTTACTATGACCCAAAAAATACTAAAATTGATTAAAAACTGATCACTTAGGTTATGCTTTACACAAGAAACATAAGCTTAGCCCATAGGCAGATGATGCAAGGTTTGATATAGTCAGCGCACGGAAACCATCGTTTGTGAGTAAAAGTTGAATCATTTCAGATTTTTCTGAACTTGATTGTTCAATTAAAGACTCACATGATACGGGAAGGTCCCCAAAGAATTATGCCACGCCGAAGGCTTATTATATCGGCAAACAAAGCAAACTGTTGCGTTTAATTGTACCTCAGGTACATAAATCAGTTTGTCTTAAAAAATATGTCGCCAACTTTGTTGGTTTTTAAACGTAAACTGATACACATCAGATTAGTCGCAACCTGAAGACGACTTCAGGCTACAGCGTTGATGCATTGGATCTGCACAGTTTGTAAAGATACGACGACAATTCCGTATCAAGACACTTTCTATAAAGAAGGGATGATCTTCGAGCAATGTGACAGTGAAAGTTACACACATCCAATGCACCGCTCGTCCGCCAGTGAAGCGTTCAGGTGACTTTAATCCGTTTAAAGATTGAAGCCGTATTGCCATCATCAATACGTGAATCAAAAACCGAAGCCCATCTATATTAAATAGAGCTCGGTCATAAAAGACTCAAACCACAATGAAATTCATTGCAGATTTGAGCCATTGATCCGTGATGTGTGATGTTCGCTACGTGTATAGCGATTTTTTGCTGTGTATCACTATAAGGTGTTACACCCATGAAACGTATGTTGATTAATGCAACACATGCCGAAGAAATTCGCGTTGCACTTGTCACTGGTCAGCGTCTTTACGATTTTGATTTAGAAAATCGTACCCGTGAACAAAAAAAATCCAATATCTACAAAGGTCACGTGACTCGCGTTGAACCTTCTTTAGAAGCTGTATTCGTTGAATACGGTGCAGGTCGCCAAGGCTTCCTGTCAATGCGTGAAATCGCAAATTCATATTACAAAGCCGACCCTCGCCAAACTTCAAATATCCGTGAACTGATCACTGAAGGCACCGAACTTCTGGTTCAGGTGGAAAAAGAAGAGCGTGGCAATAAAGGCGCTGCCCTGTCTACTTTTATCTCACTTGCTGGCCGTTATTTGGTATTGATGCCAAACAACCCGAAAGGTGGTGGTATCAGCCGTCAGATTTCCGGTTCAGTGCGTGAAGAACTGAAAGAAATGCTGGCAACACTGAACGTGCCACGTGGTATGAGCGTGATTGTGCGTACTGCCGGGATTGGCCGTTCACAAGAAGAACTGCAACTCGACTTACAGCACTTGTTAGACCTTTGGGCACAAATCCAGAGCACGGCAAGTTCAGGCCCATCGCCAATGCTGGTACATCAGGAAGCGGGTGTGGTAACACGTGCCATTCGTGACTACCTGCGTGATGATGTTGCTGAAATCCTGATTGACTCAGAACAAGCCTATAACGAAGCTTATAACTTCGTAAAAGCGGTAATGCCACGTCAGTTAGAAAAACTGAAAACTTATACCTTAAATGAACCTTTATTCGCGCATTTCGCGATTGAAAGTCAAATTCAAACCGCTTATGAACGTGAAGTAAAATTGCCTTCTGGCGGTTCGATCGTGATCGACCAAACTGAAGCTTTAGTGTCAATTGACATTAACTCAGCAAAATCGACTCGCGGTAGCGACGTTGAAGACACCGCGTTGAACACCAACATTGAAGCGGCAGAAGAAATCGCGCGTCAATTACGTTTACGCGATATCGGTGGCCTGGTGGTGATCGACTTTATCGACATGACCAAAGACCGCAACCAGCGTATGGTGGAAGCGAAGCTACGCGAAGCTACGCAAAGTGACCGTGCCCGTATTCAGTTCGGTCAATTGTCACGTTTTGGTTTGATGGAAATGAGCCGTCAACGTCTGCGTCCTTCTCTTGAAGAAGCGACTGGCTACGTTTGCCCACGCTGTCATGGCACCGGTATGGTCCGTGATCTTCGTTCTTTATCACTTTCGATTATGCGTAAAGTGGAAGAAATCGCGCTACGTGAACGTCATGGTGAAGTTCAAGTCGAAGTTCCAGTCGAAATTGCTGCCTTCTTATTGAATGAAAAACGTCACACCTTGGTGTATTTAGAACAGACTTCAAATGTACGTGTGACTGTGTTGCCTCACCCGCATCTGGAAACACCGCATTATGAAATCACTTATAATGCCGAAGGCTTTGCACCAACCAGCTATGAACGTACTGAAGCAACTCGTTCAAGTGAAAAAGAGTTGGGCTATGAGTCATCTGAATGGCATTTAGAAGAAGAACATACGCATGCTGCTGCCCCAGCGCCTGCTCAACAGCAAAACAACGGCAGAAACAATAAACGCCGTAACCAGCAAAACCAAAATGCACAGCAAGCACCTGTTGCGCAACAAGCTCCTGCCCAAGCACAAGTTGCGGCTCCTGCATCTAGCCCATGTGCCTGGTTAGAAAACCTGTTTGTTCAAAAACAGGCAGCGACTGTTGATCAATCGCGTACTGCCAACAATGCAGCTGCAGCAATTGAACAAATGATCAATGGCGGTGCGGTGAGCCGTGGTCAGTTCGGTCAATTGTCTGCACCAGTGGCACAACCTGCGCCACAGCAAGTGTCTCAACCGGTTGCTCCGGCAAGCAGCAATGCTTACCTGGCACCATCGACTGTAGCGCAAAAACAGGAACGTGATGCTGAAAAGCCGGCAGAGCGTGATGAAAGAGCACCGCGTCATAACAACAAAAAACCACGTAATCCGAAGCACAAAGAACCGCGTGAGCAGGTTCAGTCTGAAGCTTCCGCGCCTCAGCAACATCAGGTGCATGAAGAAGTGGTTCAGGTATCTCGTCAAGAGCAACGTCATGAAGCACGTGAAAACAAGCGTAATTCTCGCCGTCAGCATCATAACGAGCCATCTCAGCAAAATGATGTTCAAAACAATGAACAACAGCCACAACAGGCAATGCCACGTCGTGACCGCCGTAACCAGCCACGTCAGGAACGTCCAAATCGCCACCGCGATCCAAGCGTGCTGAATGAGCAGGCTCAACAAGCAGCACCTGCAGTCGTTGAAGTTCCAGCAGTCAATGACAAGCAGCTTCGTGTTGAATTGGTCGATGCGCCACGTCAAGACGTGATGCCGACTGCTATGGTGGTGAATATTGACCAGGCGAAAAGCGAAATCGTGGCATTGAATGACAATGCTGCAGTTGTAACGCCAGCGGTTGAAGTGACTGCACCGGCAGATGCGCCAGTTGAAGAAGCCGCTGCTGAAAATGTAGTAGAAGCTGCACTGACAGCACCTGCTGAAGAAGTTGTGACAGCGGAAGAATCAAGTGCTGAAAAACCTCGTGCCAGCAACGATCCGCGTCAGCGTCGTCGTCAGCAACGTGAAGGACAGCCTCAACAGGCTACAGTTCAAAAGTTGACTCCGTCACAAGTACCAACTTTGGGTCAGTTCACTATTGGTAGCCTGATTCGCCATGTTTATGGTGAAGACTGCTCCGTGCTCATTGAACAGTTTGGTTTATTGCCAACCTTCAACCGTGCTCTAGAGAAGTTCACAAAAGAGTACAACGCGAGTCTGGTGGCTGCAGCATCGCCTGCCACAGAGAAAAAACCGGTCACCCGTGATGTTCAAGTGACCGTAGCCAAGGTTGAAGCAGAGCCTGCTCCAGTTCTGGACCTGACTCCACCAAAACCGGTGTCGGACAAACGTGTCGCAAACGATCCACGTGAGCGTCGCCGTCTGGCTAAACAGGCTGCAGAACAGGCCCTGCAACAAGCCAAGCAACAGGCCAAAGTAGAAACAGCTCCGGCAGTTGAAACTGCGCCAGAAGCACCTGTAGCAGCAGAAGCGCAAGCAGAGTCTGCTGAAGCAGCGGCAACTGAAACTCCAGTAGCCACTGAAATCGCTATTGAAGAAACCGTAAATGCTCAGCCAGCTGAACAAGCGACTGAAACGACGGCACCAGTAGATACAGCTCCTACAGAAGCGGCTCCAGTGACTGAAGCTCAACCTAGAGATGCTGCGCCAGTTGAAGCAAATGCTGAATCAGAAGCTCCTGTTACAGAAGCCCAGGATCAGGCCGAAGTAACAACAGAAGACACTGAAGCCAGCGAAGCTGAAAAAGCGGAGAAACAGGCTGCTCGTCCACGTCGTCCACGTGGTCGTCCACCGAAAAAAGCCAATACTGCAACTGAATCATAATTTGCTCAATTGCAGTCATCTAAAAAAACCTAGTCATTTCGGTGACTAGGTTTTTTTTGCTAGATTTAGTCAGAATAGGTTGATTGCACTAGTGTTTTAACGCTAAAAGATGGATAGCTCGTCTACTGTATATAAATTGAACGTATCGGATACGAAAAATAAATAGGATTCTCATGACCCAAATGAAACCACACGATCTGATTGGGATTGCAGATGTCGCTGCCAAAATCCCGGCTTTCTTGACCAAAGTGCCCAATTTGCTCACTGGTCTAAGACAGGCATATTTACGTACTCCGAACACACCGGCCGGCTTGGGTCTGGCTTTTGAAAAAGCAACCAAGCGAAACCCGGAAGGCATTGCCTTGCGTTTTGAAGAGCAAAGCTATAGCTATGCTGCTCTCAATGCCTGGGCCAACCAGATTGCCCATTTCTATCTATCCTTGGGCGCCAAGAAAGGTGATGTTGTTGCTGTCATGGTCGAGAACCGCCCTGAGCTGATTGCCAGCGTGATTGGTCTGGCTAAACTGGGTGTGACCACCGCTCTGGTCAATACCTCTCAAGTCGGCAAGGTGCTGACGCACAGTATCAATCTGGTCAAACCGATTGCCCTGATTGTGGGTGAAGAGTGTCGTCATGCAGTCAACGAGATTCGTAATGACCTGAATATTAGCAGTGACCGCCTGCACTGGTTTGCAGATCAAAACACTCAAGCCGATCCGGGTCAGGCGCCTGAAGGCTTTATCAACCTGGCTGAAAAAACCGATCTTGCTCCCAAATTCAATCCATCAACTACTCATTCGGTACAGGGCAAAGACGGGCTGTTCTATATTTACACCTCGGGCACCACGGGTCTACCTAAAGCGGTGATCTTTACCAATGGTCGCTGGACGCTGGCTTATGGCACCTATGGGCATGTGCTGAATCTCAATAAAGATGATGTGATGTACTGTACCCTGCCGCTTTATCATGCCACAGGCATGGTGGTGTGCTGGTGCGGTGTCATTGCAGGGAGCAGCACCCTGGCGATTCGCCGTAAATTTTCGACCTCTTCTTTCTGGAAGGATGTGCAAAAATTTGATGCCTCTGCGATTGGTTATGTCGGTGAGTTGTGCCGCTATCTGATGGATGCTCCCCCATCTGAACTGGAAAAAGGTCACCGCGTGACCAAGATGATTGGTAACGGGATGCGCCCGAATATCTGGGATAAATTTAAATCCCGTTTTGGCATTCAGGAAGTACTGGAACTGTATGCCTCCAGTGAAGGCAATGTCGGCTTTAGCAATATTTTCAATTTTGACAATACTGTTGGTTTCTCACCCACACCGTATGCGATTATTGCCTTTGATAAAGATAAAAATGAGCCGGTGCGGGATACTAAAGGCCGTTGCAAACGGGTGAAAAAAGGCGAAACCGGTTTACTGATTGGTAAAATCACCCGCCGTTCACCCTTTGATGGCTATACCGATCCGGAAAAAAACAAGTCAGTCATTATGCAGGATGTATTTACCCAAGGTGATGCTTACTTCAATACCGGAGATCTGGTGCGCAATATCGGCTTCCGTCATGCGCAGTTTGTCGATCGTCTGGGTGATACTTTCCGCTGGAAAGGTGAGAATGTTTCAACCATTGAAGTCGAAAACATGCTGACCGAGTATGACAAAATCGTTGAAGCGGTGGTGTATGGTGTAGAAATCCCCAATACCAATGGTCGTGCCGGCATGGCCGCGATTACCCTAAAACCCGATCTAGAATTAAATGATGCAGATTTGGCAGCTATGACCGCTTGCTTTAAAAAATGCTTACCGGCTTATGCGGTACCGGTATTTTTACGCTTACAACAGCAGGTCGAAACTACAGGCACCTTTAAATACCAGAAAAATAAATTGAAAGAGCAAGCATTTGATCCGAGTAAAACCGATGAACGCCTGCTGGTGTTATTGCCAGGTGCAACGGTGTATTCCGAGCTCACCGCAGAGATTTTTGCCAATATTCAGGCTTATCAATATCGCTTCTAAGTACTGAAGTTGCCTATTTTTTGTTTAGATAAAGCATAATTGTTGTATTTATAATCAAACATGGGCAACTTTGTTATTTTTTGCTTGCGCTGAAATGAGATCTTGCTACAATACGCTCCATCAAACAAAGTGGTGCTTTAAGCTATTTAGCTTGACTTGCACTGCATATTCAAACCTAGTTTGAATAATGGTTCGGGGTCGTTAGCTCAGCTGGTAGAGCAGCGGACTTTTAATCCGTTGGTCCCGCGTTCGAATCGCGGACGACCCACCACTTATTTGATATTCCTTGATGGGTCGTTAGCTCAGCTGGTAGAGCAGCGGACTTTTAATCCGTTGGTCCCGCGTTCGAATCGCGGACGACCCACCATCTTCCGAAAGGATCACGTAAAAGTACACCACACTCTTGCGTCATAAAAATGGTCATCATTTTTATTCCTCAGGGTCGTTAGCTCAGCTGGTAGAGCAGCGGACTTTTAATCCGTTGGTCCCGCGTTCGAATCGCGGACGACCCACCATTCTTTCCTTAGAATGTTTCTCTGATTTACTTCATTATATTTTAATTAGATTACGATGTTTTGGTCGTGTATTTCTGCACCCAGATTTTATGCTTACGCGTTCCCACCACTCGCCTTTATTGTCTAATCTAAATCGTATTTGAATTAAGCTTTCGACCAGATCAGCCAATTTTTATCAGGCATTATTTTTGAATATGAAAGGATGTGTCTTTGACCAGTTCATAGGCTTTTGAAGGTGCCGGATAACCGCGATCAAATAATTCCCGGTTGGTTCTTTCCTTTTCACTATAGATTTTTTCCAGATTCATGACCAAGTGATTTGAATCTTTAATCTTATAGTAAAAGCTCGCCCCTTCTTTGCGATTCACCACCACATCGGTACGTTCCGGATTGATAAACCAGCGGTCTTTACGGTAGGTGATATTGTGAGCCGTGCTGTTTTTGGTATTATCAATAAATACTTTGCCATACTGTAAAATGCTGCGATGCACCGTACCATCCGGCATCAGAGTCAAAATAAATTCTGCCTTGCCTTCAGTACAAGGCGCAAAGCGGCCATCACAATCGATTTCAGTATGATAGCGGCCAATAAATGCTTTAGCATCCTCTGGCACAGTGCGAGGGTTTAAATCAGCTTCTACCGGAAGAGTCGCCTGCCCTGCGACCTGAGTTAAGGATTTGGCGCTGACAGTCACTACATCGGCCTTCGTATTGGCAGTGGAAATTTTAATGCCCTCTTCTGAGGTCGCCTGACCTTCCTGTTCAGGTTTGACTTGCTGCTGATCACAGGCTTGCAAAATCACCATACTCCCCAACACCAGGCTACATTTAAAAAAACTGCTTAATGTACAACGTGATACATCCAATTTCATTTTTAATAAACCTAAATAGGAAACATGGCGAGCAAAAAGCACACAGCAAAGCTGCTGAACTTTACACAAGAGTTCAATAGAATTTTCACTATGTTAGTAGCTCTTAGATCCGGTTTTAATCTTTATTAACATTACTTAACGATTTTATTTGTAATCAGCACTTTAAAAAGTTTAAGTAAACTCCATTTCTTTAAGTATGGACCCATTTTAGGATTCAAACCTATTTTTAATCAGGAGATTTTAATGGCCAATGTTGGTTTATATCGCTCTAACCGCTCAAACATGATTGCAGGTGTGATGGGTGGTATTGCTGAACGTTTTGGTTGGAACGCAAATTTATTACGTCTAATTTTTGTGGTGATTTCAATGATGAGTGCCGCCTTCCCGGGTATTTTGGTTTATCTGGTGTTGTGGTTAATCATGCCGAAAAAACAGTACAGAATTGATCATGACAGCGTTCATCAACCTCAGGGCTATCAAAATCCTGTGCGTACAGTGAATCAGGATAAATGCTATTAAGCTGTACAGTCATTTTTAACAAGCGTTCTTAATCAGTTTCATCGCAGAGCTTCCTCTTTCACCCCGGTTAAATGGGATGAAATTTTGATGCCACGGTAATTTCCCCAAGTTATCGTGGCTTTTTTTGCCTATATTTTTTGTTATTTCTTTGCTGTATTACAGCTTTTCAATTTCTTTCTTAGTTGAATTCACGATAAGTTCAATATTCTAATTTTTGAAATGGATTTCATATGACTCAGGCAGAATGGATGATGCTGTGGCTCTGTGCCGTAGCAGCCCTGCTGCATGGTTTAAGCGGCTTTGGCTTTCCCATGATGAGTACGGCTGTTCTATCCAGCGCATATCCACTTAGCATCGCGGTTACCCTTGTCATTTTGCCCTGTCTGCTGCTGAACCTGATCATGCTGAATGCCGACCCTGCGCATAGCCTGTTGAATAGCATTGGCTATTATATAAAACGTTATTGGCCATTAATGCTTAGTAGCCTGATCGGCAGTGTACTCGGGGTCAAGCTATTACTTTGGCTCAATGAGGCTTATTTAAAACTGTTACTGGGTCTGGTGATTGTATTTTATGTCTTGGACCAATTACGGGCACGACCCTTGCAAGTTAGTCCGCATATTTCCAGCATGCTCTGTTTTGGTTTACTGGCCGGCATTATTGGAGGTGCGACCAATGCTATGGCACCTTTTCTAATGATGTATCTGATGAGTTGCCAGCTCTCTAAAACAGATGTTGTCATTATCAGTAATCTCAATTTCATTGCCGGTAAACTGATCCAGCTGGTTTTACTGTTTCCAATTCTGATCACACTGGAAACCCATCAACAGCATATTCTGATCGGGATAAGCTTATTCGCCCTTGCTGGTGTCTGGATTGGAGGCAAAATACGCCATCGTTTATCTCAGCAGCACTTCAAATGGATTGTCCTGGCTTTACTTCTGGGTTTGGGCTTGTATGCTCTCTGGCAAAGTGCTGGATTATTGCAACAATCTGGTTATAGTATCTTTAAATAGGATATTTTTTAAACAAATCAAAATTACAAATTCAAAGCTGGCATATAAAAATGACGTAAATAAACACCTTGCAAGGAGAGCATATGACTCAGACCAACCTAGCTACCCCGACCAATGCTATGCCCAAAGGACTGCTGAAAGGCTGGATTCTTATTTTTGTCGCAGCCATTGTAGCCTATGGCTTATATCTTTACCTGCCCTATGACCAGAATGCCAATAAAGGACTGGCCCTTTTAGCCTTTATCGGTATCTTATGGCTGACTGAAGCCATTCATATCACGATTACAGCTTTACTCGTCCCTGTGATGGCAGTATTACTGGCCATGCCAATGGCCTCTGGTGAAGAACTGGTTCCGATTACCACGCAAGCCGCTTTGGCCACTTTTGCCGATCCTATCATTTTCCTGTTTTTTGGTGGTTTTGCGCTAGCAACGGCGTTGCATATCCAGAAACTGGACCGGAAAATTGCCATGTGGATCATCTCCATGTCCAGAGGGCATCTGGGTATTTCTGTACTAGCGATTTTTGTGGTGACAGCGCTTCTGTCCATGTGGATTTCCAATACGGCGACTGCTGCCATGATGCTGCCTTTGGCTCTGGGTTTGCTTTCACATCTGGATGTCAGCAAGGATCGTAAAACTTTTGTCTTTATCCTGCTCGGCATTGCCTATTCGGCCAGTATTGGCGGACTGGGCACCATGGTCGGTTCCCCTCCGAATGCCATTGCCGCCAAGGCCCTCGGCTATGATTTTGCCGACTGGATGAAAATCGGCTTGCCGATGATGTTCATTATTCTTCCTGCCATGCTGGTCAGTTTATATCTGGTACTACGTCCAAAACTGAATCATAAAATACAATTTGCGACCGAAGATATTCCTTGGACCAGAACCCGTATAGCCACCATGATCCTCTTTCTTTGTACTGCAATTGCCTGGATTTCCAGTAAAAAATTCACTGAAATTTTTGGTATTTCCCAGCCGGATACCTGGATTGCAATTTCGGCTGCCTGTATGGTTGTGATTCTGGGTACCGCAAGCTGGAAACAGATTGCAGAAAATACTGATTGGGGGGTGTTATATCTATTTGGTGGTGGTCTGACCTTGAGTGCCATTCTAAAGGATTCAGGCAGTTCGCTGGTACTGGGTCAAACTCTGGCCAATGCCTTTGGTGATACCTCCCCGCTGATGATTATTTTTGTAGTCGCTACTTTTATTATCTTCCTGACTGAATTTACCAGTAATACCGCTTCGGCTGCCCTGCTAGTACCAGTATTTGCCGCAATTGCGGATCAGATGGGAATGCCCAAAGAAATTCTGGTGATCGTCATTGGTATTGGTGCTTCATGTGCCTTTATGCTGCCGGTAGCCACCCCACCAAATGCGATTGTTTTTGGAACCGGTCATATCCAGCAAAGCGAAATGATGAAAGTTGGTTTTGTGCTGAATATCATGTGTATCTTTATTATTTCACTGTTTATTTACTGGTTCTTTATTTAATCATTACAGCTCTTAAACATCACACCCTCTACAAAGCACACTCCGGTGTGCTTTGTCGTATCAATCGCCTATATGTTGAATCTTTCTCTCATCGAAAAATAATATGCTTTTAACAATGATAAAGATAAAGTCTTTATATTAAAAACATCAAAAAGTAGCAGATAGATAGTGGACAGGATATTTCACTTAATCTCTCAACCGATCCAGAATTCCCCTTGGAAAATGACATTTAACCTCGCGCTTGCACCTCTGATCATAGCTGTAATTTTATTCCCTTATGCGCTATTTCATGAAGCCAGCTCTGGGATTTTCTCCATTTTCAAGAGCCTGTTTTCAGCGCTTTTTATTAGCTTTTTTGTCTGCCTGACTTACTGGATGATGATCTTCCCTTTCCTATTGGTGACTCACCTGCTGCTACGCCATTATCAACTGTTTAATATCATCACGATTTTAATGAGCTGCGTACTGGGAACCCTGATTCTGGCCTATATCTCGCATCCTTCAAGTGAAAATTTTAGTTCCCATTTTTTGTTTCTGCTGTGTTTTTCCCTGCCGATGGCACTATTTTACAGTTTTCTCAGCCGGCAAGCTGACCAGAGTTGATCACACATGCTCTGTTAAATTCCGTTTTAATTCGGTTTTAAACTTTCATTTTAAAATGATTCAGCTCCTGATTGAGTGCAGCAATCATATCTGCCCGACTGATAATTCCCACCAATTGCTGCTCGCTCACCACCGGAATATAGTTGAACGAACGCTCGACAAAATACGGCACCAGATCCTGAATGGGTTGTAAAGGCTGCACCGTAATTACCTTACGGGTCATGATATGTTTGACCTGATGCTCCCAGCTGCTACGAACATCAGCCGCGCGCTTAAACCATTCCACCACCTGATACATTGCCAGTGTACCGACCAGTTGTTCATCGGCATTAACGACGGGCAGGCTCATCAGGTTCATTTGCTTGAACTTGTCCAATGCGTGCTGGATATCATCATTTTCATGCAGGGTTGCTACATCCTTCGTCATAATATCTTGGCAGCTAAATTCATGTACCGCACGCGCATTGGCGCGGTTTTGTGCCTCCAGAATGATTTTTTGCAGGTCATATTCACTGATATCCAGCAACTCGGTGCGCTGATCCAGCACTTCCTGAATATCCTGTGGTTGAATCGTGACTTTCTGGGTCGGCGTCGGATCCTTGGAACGAGTATTTAGTTGAGCTTGCTGCGGATAATCCTTGCCAATCATCCGGTTAAAGACAATGGCAATTACCATCAGTAAAATTGAATTGAGTAGTACCGGATAAAATACAAAGGCATAACCGAGTTCATGCACCGGCTGGCCACCCAGCACTGCGGTAATCGCTACGGCGCCACTCGGTGGATGCAGGGAATCCGTGGTCATCATCAGGACGATCGCCAAGGCCACAGCTACACTAAAGGCTTCGGTCGGACTGGCAATTAACAAGGCACAGCTCACGCCAATCACGGCAGCAATGGTATTCCCGACCAGAATATTCCAGGGCTGTGCCAAAGGACTGGCAGGCACCGCAAACAGCAATACCGAGGATGCGCCCATCGGTGCGATATACCAAGCTTCAAAATCCCCCAGAATCCATAAACTCAACAAGGACGAGACTACCAAACCCAATAGTGCTCCAACTCCGCAGAGCAACCGGTCTTTGAGTGGAAGGACTTTGAAATTGGGTTTTAAGGTATTGAGCCAGTCGAGATGGGAGTGAAACACAGTGCGCCTGATCTTATTGTTTATAGATTTTGGGCATTATAGAACCAAGCCCGATGAAAGGCATCTGTGTTTTACATCTTTTCACCATTCGAGAATACATGCTTTTTAAAACAATATTTCGCTTAGCTTAAAAATACGCAACCAGATTTTTTTATAAGGGCTGTGCTATCTCCGCCTACCTCTAAAATGGAAAAAATCCTTTTAAACCATTTTGCTTAGATATTTTTTAGATCGTTTTTATTACGACCTCCCTATTCATTCAGGTTCATTCAGGTTGAATCAGAGGCTGGATTTTTAATAGCTCAACCTGACCATAATAAGTTGAAAATGCCACATCTCCGGCATCGACTCCAGTGCCGATCCGAATGAGATTTTCGACCGGAGCCAAACGGGTTGGATCAAACTGCACCCAGCCACCGTCTAAATACGCTTCAAAAATGGCATGAAAATCGGGTAAAAACTTTTCAATTTCCACATAACCGACCACCATGCGTGCCGGAATTCCCAAGGCGCGGCACAGCGCAATGCCCAAATGGGCAAAGTCACGACATACGCCTGCGCGATGCACCAGTACATCTGTAGCAGTCGTAAACTGATCAGAACTGCCAGACACATAAAAAATATTATTATAAATCCACTGTTCAATCGCCTTGACACGCGTATAGCCCGGTGTCATCCAGCCAAATGAGCGTTTCGCCATTTCCAGCAATAAATCTGAATTACAATAACGGCTGGCCAATAAATAAGGCAATACTTCATCGGGCAGCTCAGGAATGGCCAATTCTTTCAGACCTTGCTGCAGCTCAAGAGAGAGACTCGGTTGGCGAACCACTGTCGCTGTATAATTTAGCTCAAAAGCATCACAGGGTTCGACCTGTAGCCGAACATGTCGATTTTGATGCTGTGCATCCTGAAATTCATGCCATGCCACCGGCAGATTAAAGCTGAGTTGTTCTTCAAGAATCTTCTGATCGGAATGATGTGCCGCCTGAAGCATAAAAATAAATTCTGTCGGTTGCACGACCTTGTATTTTAAATGGCATTGAATTTGATAAGTAGTCATGAAGTTCCTTATTTTTAAGCATTATTATATTGCGTGAATATTAAACTAATCCTAGGATCGCAATCGTATGAGATCCGTTGAACTTTATGACTCTCCGGTTAACAGCACGCCATACATCTGATTTATTCTTGATTTTCAGATTAACCTGTATCAACCAGCAAAGCCAAAATTGCAGTAAGCCTCTAAATGCCGCGTATCCTTTAAGCCTGTTTTATTTTTTTCAAAAAAGTATCCGTACATTAACCCTTTGCCACTCCCCTGCAAAGTCCTTATAATTGAGCACAATTTTTCTCTAATTTTAAGTGGATGACCATGAGTCGCGCCATATCGCATATTGATACCTTCCAAGGCTTAATTCTTGCCTTACAAACTTACTGGGCGGAGCAAGGCTGCGTCATTTTGCAACCTTATGATATGGAAATGGGTGCAGGGACATTCCACACTGCGACTTTCCTTCGTGCGCTGGGTCCTGAAACCTGGAATGCCGCTTATGTTCAACCGTCACGTCGTCCGAAAGATGGCCGTTATGGTGAAAACCCGAACCGTTTACAGCATTATTATCAATTCCAGGTGGTGCTTAAGCCAAACCCGGACAATATCCAACAGCTTTATCTTGATTCATTAAAAGCGATCGGTATTGATCCTTTAGTTCACGACATTCGTTTCGTAGAAGACAACTGGGAATCTCCAACACTGGGTGCTTGGGGCTTAGGTTGGGAAGTATGGCTCAACGGTATGGAAGTGACTCAGTTCACTTACTTCCAACAAGTCGGCGGTGTTGAATGCTACCCTGTGACTGGCGAAATCACGTATGGTCTTGAGCGTCTTGCCATGTACTTGCAAGGTGTAGACTCAGTTTACGATCTGGTTTGGACCAAAGGTCAGTTCGGTACGGTGACTTATGGCGATGTGTTCCATCAAAATGAAGTGGAACAATCGACCTATAACTTCGAATATGCCAACGTTGAAAAAATGTTTGAATTGTTCGATTTCTACGAAGCTGAAGCAACACGTTTGATCGAAGCGAAACTTCCACTTCCTGCATATGAGCAAGTCGTGAAAGCATCACACAGCTTCAACTTATTGGATGCGCGTGGCGCGATTTCTGTGACTGAACGTCAGCGTTACATTTTACGTGTACGTACATTGGCACGTTCTATTGCGACCAGCTATGTAGCAGCACGTGCGGAACTTGGTTTCCCAATGGCTGAACCTGCATTACGTGATGAAGTGTTGGCACAATTAAAAGCGCAAGTTGAAGCAGAAGCGAAAGAAGCAAACAAGGAGAGCAAATAATGTCTAAACATACCGTTTTGTTCGAATTGGGTTGTGAAGAACTTCCACCAAAAAGCCTGAAAAAATTACGTGATGCGCTACATGCTGAAACGGTTAAAGGCTTAAAAGATGCGGGTCTTGCTTTTGATTCAATCAAAGCTTATGCAGCACCACGTCGTCTTGCACTTAAAATCGTCAATGTTGATGCTGCGCAAGCTGATACGCAAAAACGTTTTGATGGCCCTGCTAAACAAGCAGCATTTGATGCTGAAGGTAACCCGACGAAAGCACTTGAAGGCTTTATGCGTGGTCAAGGCATCACAGTAGATCAAGTATCAACTTTCCAAGCCGGTAAAGTTGAAAAAGTATGCTATTTGAAAGACGTGAAAGGTCAAAGCCTTGACGTTTTACTGCCACAAATTTTACAAAATGCATTGGATAATCTTCCAATCGCAAAACGTATGCGTTCTGCGGCAAGCCGTACTGAATTCGTACGTCCTGTGAAATGGGTTGTGTTGTTGAAAGACAACGATGTGGTTGATGCAACAATTCAAGACCACAAAGCAGGTAACGTGACTTATGGCCACCGTTTCCATGCACCTGAAGCAATCACTTTAGCGCATGCAGACGAATACTTAGCGAAGTTAAAAGCGGCTTACGTTGTAGCGTCTTTTGAAGAGCGTCAAGCCATCATTGATCAACAAGTCAAAGCACTTGCTGATGAAGTGAATGCCATTGCAATTGTCCCTGCGGATCTTCGTGACGAAGTGACTGCACTCGTTGAATGGCCTGTTGCGCTTCGTGCAAGCTTCGAAGAACGCTTCCTTGCTGTTCCTCAAGAAGCATTGATCACCACGATGCAGGACAACCAGAAGTACTTCTGCTTAGTGAACGCTGACAATAAACTTCAACCTTACTTCATTACTGTGTCAAACATCGAGTCGAAAGACCCGACACAAATTATTGAAGGTAACGAGAAAGTGGTTCGTCCACGTTTGTCAGATGCTGAATTCTTCTTCTTACAAGATCAAAAGCAACCGCTTGCATCTCGTAAAGAGAAACTTGCAAACATGGTATTCCAAGCTGAATTGGGTACGCTTTGGAACAAGTCTGAACGTATTGCGAAATTGGCTGTAGCACTTGCGCCTATTACAGGTGCAAAAGCGGAAGATGCTGAAAAAGCGGCGCTTCTTGCAAAATGTGACTTAACTTCTGAGCTTGTGGGTGAATTCCCTGAACTTCAAGGTATTGCAGGTACTTACTACGCACGTCTTGAAGGTGAAAATGCGGAAGTGGCTGAGTCTTTAGGTGAGCAATACTTACCTAAATTCGCAGGTGACGTTTTACCGAAAACCAAAACTGGTACAACCATTGCTCTTGCGGATCGTTTAGATACGCTCACAGGTATTTTCGGTATTGGTCAAGCGCCTACAGGTTCTAAAGACCCATTTGCACTACGTCGTTCTGCAATTGGTATTTTGCGTCTTGTGACTGAAAACGAGCTTGATGTTTCAATTGAAGATTTGATCAAACTTGCACTTGCTGCTTATGGCGATGTATTGAAAGATCACGACAAGACTTTGGCAGATGCTGTTGCATTCCTTGAAGGTCGTTACCGTGCGAAATACGAAGATCAAGGTGTTGCTGTTGATGTTATTCAAGCGGTTCAAGCCTTGTCACCAAAATCTCCGCTTGATTTTGACAAGCGTGTAAATGCGGTGAATCACTTCCGTGCATTGCCTGAAGCTGCTGCACTTGCTGCTGCCAACAAACGTGTTGCTAACATTCTTGCCAAAGAAGCTGCACCTGAAGGTGCTGTGGTTGAAGCAAACCTGGTTGAAGATGCTGAAAAAGCGTTATTCGCTGAACTTGCGAAAATCACGCCTGTGGTTGAGCCGTTATTTGCTGCCAAAGACTACACTGCTGCATTGTCTGCACTTGCCGCACTTCGTGCCCCAGTTGATGCGTTCTTTGACGGTGTCATGGTGATGGCTGATGATGCTGACTTGAAAGCAAACCGTTTACGTATGCTTGCTCAGCTTCGTGACTTGTTTACGAAGGTTGCTGATATTTCAGTGCTTCAACACTAAGTTCTGATTTATTAAAAAACCCGCTTTAGAGCGGGTTTTTTAATTCGAGAAGATCTTTATCTTGCTTGTTTAATTTGTCATATAAATCAGGGAAAATTTCTAACATATTATTAATAGCTAATTTCAAATATCCTTCAGCTAAACCTAAAGCATATGCAGAATATATCTCCTCTATTGGTATCTTTACTCCAGTTCCTCGGTCTGGTTCAAACATTTTATAGAACCCCATTGGAAAACTATGGGTATAAGTAGATAATAGTTGGTAATTTACTTTAAATGCTGATTTTGAATTTCCGATTTTGTGTTCAATTTCTTCTCGACTGAGAAAAAAAGCAGTAGCCCCCTTTAAAAAATGCCGTTGTTGTTTCTCTTCTAAGTTTTGAAAATATTTAGTACTAGTTAATTCTTTAATCAATTGGTCTTTTAAGTCTATATCCGGTTCTTCTTTACCAATTTCTTTAAATAATTTTTCTCTAGCTATAAAATCATGATAATTAAAAAGCTTTTTTCTAGCTAATGCTTCATCTTCTGAGATTTTATCAATACAAAGATAAAAAAATGTTTGATAGCACTCCATTAAATTTCTAGCTAAAGTAAATGCTGAATTAAAATCCCAATGTGAATTATATTTCTTGCCAGTATCCAAATCTGCTAATTTTTTTAAAGAGATCGAAGTAACACAAATTTTTGTAAAAAGGATAGAGGCCCATCCTTTTCTATAATCTACTAATCTTCCAGCTACACTTTTTGAAATTTTGATTGCTAAACTTGTATACTTTACATACGTATTAAATTGTTTATGAAATTTTAATTCATCGATATTATTCATTCGCTATGCTCTTTATCCAATTTCTATAATTAAAAAATATACTTTAAGTGCCTCATTTTCATATTTCAGAAAAATTCCAAAGATGAAAATAATAAAATTTCAAAAGCTCGCTTTTAAGCTAAGCCAGACAAATACTATAGGCATATCCCTATATATTTCATATACTCAACCTAACAACACTCAACAAGAAAGAATCATATGAAATTTAAAGCTCTTATTTTGACGGGTCTTGCGAGTATCGCAGTTACAGCTTGTACATCTGCACCCAAAATCCCGCAGCTTGAAGTTGGCGTCTTACAGGAAGTTCAAAACCTCGAAGTTGTTCCAGCTACCACCAACAACAAGGCAAAACTGACCAAGTTCCTCGACAAATGCGTGATTGAATTCACCGGTGATATTGGCAATAACCGTGTCATTGAACAATGGTCATTTAAAGGTATGACTCTAATCGATGCCGGCTCAGCGACTTTCCAGCGCGACGGTACTAGCACTGCACAAAAATTTGACCTGCACGATGCAGGGGTACAGAAGAACTTTGTCAGCTTACGCGAACATTTCGCCAAAGATGCCCTGACACAATGTGATTAAAAAGATCGCCTTGTTTCTAGTCTAAGAACAGGGCTTTTATTTTGCTAAAAATCAATTCGACACTTGGGCTAATTTCTACTGCCCTTTCTTTAAAAATTACAATATTTCGGCACAGATCCACCTGAAAGCTCTGCACTCTTCACAGGATATTCATTGTTTTTGGCCCATTATCCGTTACACTGAAAAACAAACTCAGACCGCACTTAGACGAATTCGAGGTCGATCCATAATGAATATCAAAACCCCAATTATTTTAACGACAGCTTTAATGCTTTCTGTTCCAGCATTCGCACAAACCACGACTCAGTCTGCCAAACCGGTTAAACCCTATGGTGAAAATCCGAACTTGCTGCATGTGTTTGCCTATAAAGCACAAGAAGGCGTGATTAATACCGCCGAGAAAGTCGGTGAAGCAACGGAAAAAGGCATTGCCAAAATCAAGCCGGGGGTAGACCGTGCCTGGAGTAATACCAAGTCTGCAACTTCTGATACACTGCAAAAAGTAGATCAGGGTGCAACTCAGGCAGCGCAGCAAACTGGTCAGAAAATCCAGCAGACCAAAGAAGTCTGGCGTGGCAATTCACAGCAGGCACCTATCGTGCAGCAGCCTTTAAGTGAGTCCTCTACTACCCCACAGCAAACAACCACCCCACAAATGCAGCCTCAATCTGGTTCAGGTTCAGCCACCAGTTATGCGGTAACCGATTTATAAAAAAAGCCCGTGATGGGCTTTTTTAATTTTTAGAAAATAAAACTATTACCTTGTATCGACGCGATCTATGAATTGACCTGCCGGATCGGCTGACCTTGTTTAAATGCTGCTACGTTTTCCACCATCTGATCCACAATCCGTTGTCTTGCATCGACACTGCCCCAAGCATTATGTGGTGTCACAATCAGGTTGGGAATCGTTGAATCAAGTAGTACATTGCCCTGTTTCGGTGGCTCTACCGTGAGTACATCCGTCGCTGCACCGGCAATCTTGCCTGCACGCAGAGCCTCAACCAATGCCGCTTCATCAACAATTCCACCACGCGCACAGTTAATTAAAAATGCACTGCTTTTCATTGCATCCAGTTCAGCATGACTGATTAAATGGTGGGTATCTTCAGTGAGTGGACAATGCAAAGTTAAAAAATCGACTTGAGGAAGCAGCTCGGTAAATGGGATACGGGATGCATCCGCCGGACGATTTGGCAGCGCGGCAATAAGCACTTTCATGCCAAAGGCCTCGGCCAGTTTCGCCACCGCATGACCCAGTTCGCCATAACCCACAATGCCCAATGTTTTTCCGGCCAGCTCGACAATTGGCGCATCCAGCAAACAGAACTGACTGGCTTTTTGCCATTCGCCTTGTTCTAATGCACGTTGATAAGACAGGAATGAAGTCGCCAGATTGAGCATCAACATGATGGTATGCTGCGCGACTGCCGAAGTGCCATAAGCCTGACAGTTACACACGACGATCCCTTGCGCTTTGGCCGCCTCAAGGTCGACATTATTGGTGCCGGTTGCGGAGATTAAAATGAGTTTGAGTTGAGGGCATTGCTGAATCGTAGCTGCATCGATCATCACCTTATTCGTAATGATGACATCGAAACCAGCTACACGGGATGCAATCTCGGCAGCCGAGGTCGCCGGATACAAAACTAGTGAATCAAATACTGCATGCAGTGCCTGAAAGTCCAAATCCTGCTGGTCTAAAGAAGCATAGTCTAAATAAACGGCTTTCATGGCTGTTCCCTCAATCCTGTTTGACAATTTATGTCTGTCATTTAAAACAAGTCATTGAGGCTTTTCAACCTGTTTCCAGCCTGATGCAATTAATCCAGCGGTTTATCCATATGATTACGTAGTGACTTGCGAATTCGATACACCACATACACAGACAGAATAATCATAAAGATGATGGACGCACTGACCATGATCACTGCAGGATGCACAGTTTCTGCATGCGCCAGATTAGGTAGAACCAAACCGAAGATAAAATATAATTGCATCATCCGAGTCGCTTGCATCATAGAGATCCCCTTCTTCGTTTCAACCATCGGGAACGATATAATTGGTTTATTATTTATACCGCTTATCTCTATATTATGCCAAGCCCATCACAAGTCAAATAATTGTTTTTTATAAAAATTTTTAGTTAATTTATCTCGCTGTGCGTCACAAACTGCGTATTTTTGTCACTATCGTCGATAAAAGCAGCAGCACCATACTCATTGGTACTCAGATTCAGCTGCTTATAGCTAAACATATAAAAATCGCTATAACGCTTCATTAAAATCGGGTGCATGCCCAGACTAAGCTCATCCTGTTCCTTGATCAGTTTCATGATGTGCCGGTCATTCATCACCACCAGATAACGTTCATCATTCAGGTTAATGCTCAATAAACCATTACCTTTGGCATAAATCGGAATCAGAAATTTATGGTTCAGGGCAATTGCACCTTCTGCATAACTTTCGATTTTATGGCTGATGACATTAAATACCAGACCATGTCCATAGTGGTCCAATAACAGCTGACGATTTTCCTGCGGCAAATTCACATGAATGCCCAGTTTGAGCAGGTCATGCTGATCAACCTGTTTATTGCGTAACAGTTCCCGCAAAATCACCTGTTTCTGGCTGGCATCAAAAAACTGGTTATCCAGTTGCAGATCGTTATTTTTCAGAATGAGTCCCAAAGCCATGCGGTGTCGTGGCAAGACATTTTCAATCACCTTGCGATAATAGAACTTGCTGTTTTTCTTGACCCGGCGCATTTTCTGATAGAAATAGCTTGGCTCATATTCATGCACCAAAAAGTCATAGAGCAATTCGGAACTGGCCAAAACTGCGATCGCATCATGTCCGGTAAAAGGTAAATGCAGCACATGATGATGCGGAATCAGCGCCTCTAATTTCAGATAATGGGCACGATCTTCGGCACAGTAAGGATCATAGACAATAATATATTCGCAGGTGTTGTCGATATCTTCGGCTGCAACCCGCATATTTGTATTCAGCTCTGGCTGATAGAACATGTTATAACGGGCATCATGTACATCTTCCGGATCGATCGAGTATTGCGGCACCATCGCCACCACCCGTTGTACGCCCAAGGCACGGGAATACTTGATCGCAGCATAGCCGCCCATCGAACCGCCATAGGCAATACGCTGCTGAAACGGCTCAATCAGATCTGCGATGGCTTGCAACATGTTCCACATGGAACCTTGTGGAAACCAGGATTTATGCTTGGGCATAATACCAAGTACATTAAACTCGAATTTCGCCAGTGACTTTTCTGCATTGATGTTGAGGCCCTTGGCACGGGTAATCAAATCGCCAAATGAAAAAATCAGTTCTGAAGAGGAGCCCGGCATAAAAATCGCGCGTATATGTTCATCTTCAAAAACAATCTGCTTGTCCATAACTTTCCCGTGCTGGTAAATCGAACCCTTCCACAACAATTCATTCAATGAACGCTGTCAAAAAAGTGAATATGCTATTTTATATCGATCAAAAAGATTAAAAAGCGCAAAATATGACACAATCATTACATCCTGCAGCAAAACGGGGTTTTAGTGCGTCGGCTGAGCTCTATCAGCAAGTGCGTCCTGATTATCCGGCAGAAATCAGCCAGTGGCTGAGTAAAACGCTGGCTTTGCCTGCAGATGCGCATGTTTTGGATTTGGGCAGTGGCACCGGCAAGTTTATCCCCTATTTACGCCCGCTCAGTAAGCACATTATCGCAATTGATCCTGTCCCGGAAATGCTGGCTCAATTAAAACAGGCGCATCCGGACATTCATGCAATTGAAGGCGTTAGCCATCAACTTCCCCTGCCTGATCATAGCCTGAATGCGGTATTTTGTGCACAGTCATTTCACTGGTTTGCCGATTCTGCTACCTTACAAGAATTAGATCGGGTACTCAAACCGCAGGGTTGTCTGGTGTTAATTTGGAATCAGCGCGATACTCGGATCGACTGGGTTCAGGCCTTGGCCGATTGTATTGCCCCCTTGGAAGGCGATACGCCGCGCTATCATAGCGGCACCTGGCGCGAGGTCTTTGCACAGCAAACGCTATTTCAGCCCTATGCAGAAACCACAATGACCCAGCAACAGCATGGCAGTGTCGAGCAAGTGGTATCTAGGCGGCTGCTCTCGACTAGTTTTATTGCAGCCATGCCTGAACAGCAGCAGGCACAGTTAAAACAACAATTTGAACAGATCATCCAGCAATATACAGCCAAAAGCGCAGAGGAAATGATCGATTTTCCTTATGTCACCCATATCTATGTGTTCAAGAAAAGTAATTAAAAACAGGAGGCGATCATGAATAAAATACCAGGAATGACACGAACGCTGTTGTTCGCTGCGGCCATGCTGCTGATGGCATGTGACCAGAAAACGACCGAAACTCCGACTGAAGCGACAACAGATAATACGGCTTCAGATCAAGTCATGCAGGAACTGAAAACCGAGCCACTGAAAGACTTCCCTAAAACTGCCGATGATCCACATGATATTGCTGCATTGACGGATTATGAACAGCGCTTTCAGGAAATGAGCAGCGACCTGGAAAAAGAATTAAACAGCATGCGCGATGATGAAAATATGACAGAAGAATTTGTCCAGCAACGTCAGCATGATCATGTCCAGTCAGCATTGAATATGTTGAAGGCTTTAGAACTGAAAACCGAACAGGGCCGCTATATTCAGGGCTTGATGTATCAATACTGGGAACATCAGGACAAATTACTCAATACTCCCAAGACTCAAGCTACACCCGTGAATGAAGCCAGTGAGAATGTCAAAGGTCTAGGGAAATATCTACACGCCCAAGAACAACTGGAACGCTGGCGTTCGCAATATCCGGATCTCGCCAAGAAAGAACCAGCTTCCCGGCAAGTGAAGGAATAGTCTAGGAGGCTAAATTGGCACACAGCTTAGATAAAATACAAAAATAATCTAAGCTGAACTGGCAGCGTTAAAACAACGTGGATCAACCAGGCCAGAGCTATTGAGTCTGTATTTCAGTATAAATGCCAGTTCGTGCTGACCATAAAATGAGTTAGTGTGCTGTCAGAAACTGATGCACACCTTCTCCCGCTGCACGCCCTGTGGCAAAACACGCGGTCAGCAAATAACCACCGGTCGGTGCATCCCAGTCCAGCATTTCTCCACACAGAAATACATATGGATTAGATTTCAATTGTAGCTGTTCTGACAACACTTTACGCTTGACACCACCTGCACAGCTAATTGCCTCTTCAATCGGGCGGAAACCTGTGAGTGGAATGGTCAAATGTTTAATTTTTTTGGCTAATTCAGCAGGATCTTGCCATACCGCTTTGGCCACCAGTTCCCGTACCAGAGCCGCCTTGGCACCGTCCAATCCGGCTTTACGCCAGACATTAGTTAAAGACTGCTTCTTACTTGGCTGTATTTTTTGCACAAGCTGTTCGATGCTTTGATTTGGGAAGAGGTCCAGATGCAGCTGCATAGGCTGCCCCTGTTTTAGTTGCTCGCGTAAGCCACGCCCCTGCTTATAGATCAGACCACTTTCCAGACCATAATGACTGATCACGATATCGCCGATGGTCTTTTCACCTTGCCCAACCCATGCTGCAACACGTTTCAGCGGCTGACCAAAGACTGGCTGCATAAATCGAGACCAGGGATATTCCACTCCGGCATTACTGGCCTGGAAAGGCTCAATTTCATCCGGCTTTAACCAGGCTTGCCATGCACCATCACTACCCAACGCTGACCAAGACACTGCACCACAAGCCAGAATAATGGCATCAAAATGTTCAGTGCGATGTTCATTATTTTTCAGATCATGTAGCTCAAGCTGTTGTTGCTCTAACTGGCTGACTTTATGCCGGTAATGAAACTGGATGCCATCACTAGCCAAACGCTTGAGCCAGGCACGCAGCAAGGGCGCGGCTTTCATCTCTGTGGGAAATACCCGGCCGGACGAACCGATATAAGGTTCAATACCGAGCTGTTTCATCCAGTCTTGAATCCAGACCGCATCCCACTGTTTGATCCAAGGGGACAACCACTCCACCTGATCATAACTTTGTACAAACTGTGGCACAGGCTCAGCATGGGAAATATTCAGGCCGGTCTTTCCTGCCATCAGGAGTTTTCGCGCGGCAGACGGCTTTTGCTCATAGACATGCAACTCATAATCAAACTGACTGAGCACTTCTGCTGCCATTAAGCCTGCAGGGCCTGCGCCCACAATAGCAATGCGTTTGCTCATCTGCTTAGTCCGAGACGGTGGCATTCTGCCCTTGCAAAGGCTGGAAATCATCAAAGCGCGTTACATATCTTTCAGGCTTGCTGATGATCAGTTGCTGGCATAGTTCACCGCGCTCCAGATATTTAATTTCAAAATGGGTACGCGCCGAATCTGCAGCAATCACTTCTTTGACAAAAGGTAGCTTCCAGAGCTCTCGCACTTGTATTTCTGCTTCTTCGATATAGGCAGGAATATTACTGGCCAAAGTAATCGTTCCCCCGGTTTTCAGGCGGGAAAGTAGAAACTCAAAAAATGGCATATTGACCCAGCGCTGTGCCGGATTATGCGGTTCAGGATTTGGATATAAAATAAAGAATTGTTCTACCTGCTGCGGATACAGTGCATGCACGATCCACGGTAAAGCATCGGCATGAACGGTTTGTAAATTAGTTTGACCCTCAACAGCATGCTGTTTTTGCATCGCCAGAAATTTTTCACGGGTACGTTCAATTGCAATCAGTTGAGTGTCTGGATTGTTCTTGCTGAATAACAAGGCATGTTTACCTTTACCCGCTCCCACTTCGACGCAGACCGGTTCAGGACTGATGCTTTGAAAATCACGGGGCGCATGCATACGCTGTGCTTGAAATTGACGAATCGGCATAATCAGATCAAACTAATAAAAACCGCATAAGTCTAACAAGTGCGGCTATATTTGCCTAATCGAACCTTTATTTTTCTTTGGAGTCGTCCCATGCCTACCACTTTAAACTGTCCGCGCTGTGGCAAGCTGACCACATGGGAAGATAATGAATTCCGTCCTTTTTGCTCAGAACGTTGCAAGATGATTGATCTAGGCGCTTGGGCCAATGAGGAATATAGTTTGCCTACTCAGGATGCACCACAAGCCGACAACAGCGAAGAATAAAATGTCTTCCCTGTCGAAAATTCTGTCTGAAAGCAGAATCTTGTCGAAATTAAGTAGGGTCTGTTGACATTTACTGTTCATAATTAACCCTATAAAGGTAGCCATAAAAATATACAGGCTAAAGCAACAGAACTTTGATAATTTCTTTTGAGCTTGTCATATCGAGTAGCTATTCCTCTAAATTGCTTTAATCTACAAAACATATTTTCAACTAAATGCCTGATTTTATATAAATACCAGTCCATATGGTCATTGTTCGATTGGCTATTTGTTTTCTTTGGTATATTCGCTTTAGTCCCTGTTTTCCTGATCTGTTCACGCAGTGGTTCTGAATCATGATCCTAGACAGTATCGTGGACAATCGATCCCTCTAAATTCTTGAAATATTTCTGTTCAAAGGCTTCTGGACTTAA